>DASXCN010000441.1:0-15843 GCA_036491155.1 Solirubrobacteraceae bacterium
CGACGACTTCGAGGTGGTGGTCGGCGGCGACGACTTCGCGCTGGAGGGGTTCTGCGCGGGCGCCACCGGCTGGGTGTCGGGCGTCGCCAACGTCATCCCCGCTGACTGCGTCAAGCTCTTTGACGCCTGCCGGGAGGGCGATCTGGCCACCGCACGCGAGATCTACCAGCGGATGCTGCCGCTGGCGCGCCTGGACTTCGACCCCAAGCTCGTCCAGTACTTCAAGGGGGCGATGGACCAGGCCGGATTCCACGGTGGCCTGTGCCGCGAGCCGCGCATGCCGCTCACCAACGCCGAGCAGGACATCCTGGCCCACGCTATGGACGTCCTGGGCGCGGCGCCCGTCGGCCAGCCGGTCTAGGTGCCGCGAATGTCAGCCACACTGCACGGAGTCGACCCCCGTACCGGCCGCCCCGGCCCTGAGCTTGCCGAATCGACCGCCGACGAGCTGGACGCCGGCATCGCTGCCGCCGCCGCGGCCGCCCGCGACCCGCGCCTGGCCGACGCCGCCCGCCGCGCCACCATGCTGCGCGGCGCCGCGGCCCGGCTGCGCGATCACGAGGAGCAAATCGTCGAGCTCGGGGGCGGCGAGACCGGACTGCCCCAGCCCCGCCTGAGCGGCGAGCTGGAGCGCACCGCGGTCCAGCTGGAGATGCTGGCCGATGTCATCGCCGCGGGCGAGCAGCTGGAGGTCATCATCGACCCGGCCGACGCTAACGCGGGGCGGGTGGGTCCCGGTTCCCGACCCGACGTGCGCCGCATGTTGGTCCCGATCGGTCCGGTCGCGGTGTTCGGCGCCTCCAACTTCCCGCTCGCCTTCAGCACCGCCGGCGGCGACACCGCCTCAGCGCTGGCGGCCGGCTGCCCGGTGGTGGTCAAGGGCCATCCCGCGCACCCGCGGACGGGGTCGCTGGTGGCCTCGCTGATCTCGGAGGCCGTGGCCGATGCCGGGCTCCCGGAGGGCACCTTCGGCCACGTGCTCGAGGCCGGCTTCGGGCTGGCGGAGCGCCTCGTGCGTGACGACCGGATCGAGGCGGTGGCCTTCACCGGCTCGCTGCGAGGGGGCCAGGCCATCAGCCGGCACGCCGCCGCGCGCCCGAGGCCGATCCCCGTCTACGCCGAGATGGGCAGCCTCAACCCGGTGATCGTCACCGAGAGGGCGCTGCGCGCCCGTGCCGCCGACATCGCCGACGGCCTCGCGACGTCGGTCGCCACCTTCGGCGGCCAGCTCTGCACCAAGCCAGGGATCGTGCTGTTCCCGGCCGGCGACCCTGGCGAGGCGTTCTGTGCCCTGGTGGGGGCGCGCCTGGCCGCCGCCGAGCCGCAGGTGCTGCTCACCAAGGCCATCGCCGACGGCTTTGCGACGGGCCTGGCCGATGTCGACGCGGCGCCGGGCGTGACCCGGCTCAGCGGTGGCGAGACGGCCGACGGCGACGGGGACGCCGCGTTTGCGGCCGGCGTGCCTACCGCCTACCGTGCCGCGGCCGCCGCCCTCAGCGCCGAGGCGTTGCGTGAGGAGCACTTCGGCCCGGCGGTGATCCTGGTGTCCTACACGGATCGTGACGAGCTGATCGACGCGCTGAGCTCGCTCGGTGGCCAGCTGGCGATCTCGATCCACAGCGAGGCCGCCGACGCGGAGTGGGTGCAGGGGGTGCTTCCCCAATGCGTGGCCCAGGCCGGACGGATCGTCTTTGACGGCTTCTCCACGGGCGTGTCGGTGTGCTGGGCGATGGTGCACGGAGGCCCGTATCCGGCGAGCTCGAACGCCGCGGCGACGTCTGTGGGAATGACGGCGATCGGGCGCTTCCTGCGGCCAGTCGCCTTCCAGAACGCGCCCGCCGCCCTGCTGCCGCCGGCGCTGGCCGACGACAACCCGCTCGGCGTCCCACGCCGCGTGGACGGCGTGCGTTAGCTGACGCCGAGGATCAGGTCGGCGCCCTTCTCGGCCACCATCACCGTCGGCGCGTTGGTGTTCCCGCCCGGGATCACCGGCATGATCGACGCATCGACCACGCGCAGGCCCTCGAGGCCGTGCACGCGCAGGCGGCTGTCCACCACCGCGTCCTGCGCCGTGTCGCTCATCCGGCACGTGCCGACGGGGTGGTAGATGAGCATCAGGCGCCGGCGGATGTCAGCCTCCAGATCGGCGTCGTCGGTGGTATCGGCGCCCGGCTTGATCTCCTTGGTGACGATCTCGGCGGCGTCGGGCTGGCGGGCGATCTCCCGCGCCAGCTTGACGCCGGCGACCAGCGACGCCATGTCCTCGGGCTCGGAGAGGGTGTTGGTGAGGATCCGGGGCTTGTCGGTCGGCTCCGCGGTGCGCAGCCACACGCGCCCGCGGGCCCTGGGCGAGACGAGCACCGGGGCGATCACCATCGCGTGACCGTCGTAGGTCTCGGCGCCGTGGTCCTCGTAGTAGGCGGCGCCCATGTGGAACTGGATGTCAGCGGCGGGCAGCCCGCCCCGCGTGCGATGGAACGCCACCACCTCGGCCACCGTCGACGTGAGCGGGCCCGACCGGCGCAGCACCCACTCGGCAAGAAAGCGCGGCTGTTCGGCCACGAACAGCGTGTCGGTGTCAGAGACCTCCCAGATGACGGTGACGAACGGATGGTCCTGGAGGTTGCCGCCGACGCCGGGCAGCGCGTGGCGGACGTCCACCCCGGCCGCGCGCAGCTCAGCCGGGTCGCCGACCCCCGACAGCTGGAGCAGCTGGGGGGAGCCGATGGCCCCGGCGCTCAGCACCACCTCGCGGTCGGCCCGGACCACCTCGCTGCGGCGTCGCCCGCTGCGGACCCTCACCCCCACCGCGCGCGTCCCCTCGAGCTCGACGCCCAGCACGGTGGCGCGCGTGCGCAGCTCCAGGTTGGGCCGGTCCAGGGCGGGGCGCAGGAAGGCGTCGGCGCTGGAGGACCGCCGGCCGCCCGACTGGGTGACCTGGAACATCGACACGCCGTCCTGCTCGGGGCCGTTGTAGTCCGCGATCCACGGGATCCCCGCCGCCTCGCTGGCGGCGATCAGGCGCCGATCCAGTGGGCGGGGCGACCGTTGCTCGGAGACGCGCAACGGCCCGCCGGCGCCGTGCCACTGCGAGGCGCCGCGGACGTTGTCCTCGGAGCGCTTGAAGTACGGCAGGACATCCTGGTAGCCCCAGCCCGGGGCGCCCTGGGCCTCCCAGGCGTCGTAGTCCAGCGGCCGGCCCCGGACGTAGAGCATCGCGTTCATCGAGCTCGAGCCCCCCAGCCCCTTGCCGCGCGGGACATAGAGGGATCGCCCGTCGACGTGGGGCTCGGGCTCGGTGGCGAAGTCCCAGTCGAGCTTGGTGTGGAACTGCTTGGCGAAGGCGGCCGGAATCTTGATGTTGGGCGAGCGGTCGCGACCCCCGGCCTCGAGAAGCAGGACGCGGACCTGCGGGTCGGCGGAGAGCCGGTTGGCCAGGACGCACCCGGCTGAGCCGGCGCCGACAATGATGTAGTCGAAGCTCTCCATCTGCCTGTCCCGGTCCGACATTCGTCGGCAGTCTGACGGGCGCGCAACCAAATCGCCAGATCGGACGTTATTAGTGGAGAGATCTGCATCGCAGCTTGATACGGTCCGGTCTGTGTGCAGGTTGGTGTCATTGGGGGTTTGCCCGTGCCATACGTTCGCTGCGCTAGCTGTCGAGTCCTGAGTTACACGTCGCCCGGCGCGACCTCTGACGCATGCCCCGAATGCGGCGTGCCCGCCGCGCGGTCCGCTGAGGGGGACGACAGCGCTGACGGCTCAGAACGCCGCCTCGACAGGCTCCTGCGGCTGACGCGTGATCTGCTGGACGCCGACATGGCCGTCCTGTCGGAGATCGCCCACGGGCGCGAGACCGCCCGGCGCGCCGCCGGGGACTGGCCCGGAATGGACTCCTTCGAGGGCGCCTGGTCCCGGCTGGAGGACACCGTGTGCCAGCGGATGCTCGAGGGCCGCGTCGGCAACTACATCCGCGACGCCCAGGGCGACGACCGCGTCAATCAGCTGCCCATGGTGCGCCAGTTGGGCATCGGCGCCTATCTCGGCGTCCCGATCCGCCTCGACGACCTGCGCCTCTACGTGCTCTGCTGCCTGGACCGCGAGTCGCGCCCGAGCCTTGGCGAGCGCGAGGTTCGCCTGCTCACCGGACTGGCCGAATCGGTCCGCGTGGAGCTTCACAGCTTGAACTGACGCGCCTATGCGCAACCTGGGTAGCGCATCGCGCGACCGGGTATTGCTTGACTCATGCCCGTGAAAGCCACCTTCTGGCGGGCTGCCGCACGTCGCTCCACGGGCACAGTGGCACTCGCCATCCTGGTGTCCCTCGCCGCGGCGCTCGTCGCCGGCTGCGGCGGCACCTCGCTGTCGGGCACCGGCGCTCGCAGGACAACCGCCGCCCCCGCGAAGCCCGTCACCACCGTGACGGCGAGCACGGCCACGGCCCGGACCCGCTCAGCGTCCGCCGTGGCCGCGAGCGCCACCGCGACGGTCAGCGTCCGCATCCCCGCTGCCAACCGCCAGGGCGTCTTCCAGAGCGCACAGACCCTCATCCTCCCGCGCGGCTGGTCCGCCGAGGCGTGGGCGCTCGTGCCGGGCGCGCGCCTTGAGATGTGGACCCCGGAGGGCAACCTCCTGGTGAGCGAGCCGGCGACGGGCAAGGTCGTCGAGCTCACCCCCAAAGCCAGGCGCAGCCAGCCGCCGGCGCAGCGCACGATCGTCTCGGGCATGGAGAACCCGCAGGGAATGGCCTTCGACCACGTCGGCGGCCAAGAGGTCCTGTACGTAGCCGGATCGGCCGAGGTCGACCGCTTCGTGTGGGCGCACGGGCAGGTGACCTCGCGCTCCGTGTTCGCCGGCGGCCTGCCCGACGGGGGCGCCCACCCGCTCAAGAACGTGGTCGTCGGACGCGACCACACCGTCTACTTCGACATCGGCTCCGCGACCAACGCCAGCCCGCAGGCGCCGAGCAGCACGCCGCGCGCCTCGGTGTTGGCCTACCGGCCCGACGGCCGGCGCATCCGCGTGTTCGCCACCGGCATCCGCAACGGCGACGGCCTGTCCTTCGCCCCGGACGGGACACTGTGGACCGCGGTCAACATGCGCGACCAGATCGCCTACCCGTTCCATCGTGCCTACGGCTCCGGCGGGGACGCCTACGGCCAGGTGACGGCCGCCTACGTCAACGACCACCCGTCCGACGAGATCGCACGCCTCACCCCCGGCCGCAACCTCGGTTGGACCTACTGCGACCCGGATCCCGACGCCCACCGCGGGGTGGCCGGCACCGGCTTTGACTACGGCAATCCGCCGTTCGACGACGATGCCCAGACCAACGCCGGCGGCACGGCGCTCAACTGCGCCAAGCTGGCGCCCGTCAACCGCGGCATCCCGGCCCACAGCGCGCCGCTCGGCTTCCACTTCCTCACGGGCTCCAAGCTTCCGGCCCCGTGGCGCAACGGCGCCGTCGTGGGCATCCACGGCTCCTGGGACCGCACGCCCCCGCGCCCCCCGGCCGTGCTGTGGATGCCGTGGGAGACCAAGGGGCGAACGCTCGGGCCGGCCCGGACGCTGGTCGGCGGCTTCCAGCACTCCGACGGGTCGCGCTGGGGCCGGGCCGTGGACGCCGTCCCGGGACCCGACGGCGCGCTCTATGTCTCAGACGACACCGCGGGGGCCGTTTACCGGATCGTTCCGGCGCGCTGAGCTGCCTGCCAGTTGCGCTCGAGGTTCGCGATGAGCGCGGGGCTGTAGAGGCAGCGCGCCTGCTCGGACGCGTACAGGCTCATGTAACGGCGGAACGTGGTCAGCGGCTCCTGGGCGAGTCGTAGAGCGCGCCGGTTGGCCACCAAGGCGGTGGTCCCCGCGCTGAGCAGCTCCTCGGCCGACCGCTGCAGCGCCGCGTCGATCTCGTCGTCGGCGACCACCTCGTCAGCGATCAGCCGGCCATCGGCGGCCTCGGCCTCGAAGGCACGGCCGAACATGATCGCCTGGCGCGCCGCGCGCTCGCCCACCACCCGAGGCAGTCGCAGGTTGGCGCAGCCCGGGATGATCCCCTCCTTGCGGGCGGGGAGGTTGAAGTAGGAGCCCCGCTGGGCCACCACGCGGTCCATCACCAGCAGCCACTGGCAGGCGCCGCCGATGGCGAAGCTCTCCACCACCGCCACCCACGGCTTCTCGCGCGCGCCGCCGGCCGCCTCCACGGGCAGATCGGAGGCGACGCCGTGGCCGCGGTACATCTTGGTGATCGCGCCCAGTTCGCGGTCGAGCATGAACTCGATCAGCGAGATCTTCCCGGTGTAGAGGTGGGTGAGGTTGATGCCGGCACCGAAGATGCGCCGGCCGGCGTGCTTGGGGTGGATGGCCGGGCCGCCGCGCAGCACACCCACCTCGATGGCGTCGTCCAGCAGCACGAGGTCGACGGCGATCTCCATGGCACGCGTCGATGCGTCGTCCTCGGCGTTCAGACACGCGTGGTTCTGGTTGGTGACGATGCCCACCGGACCATCGCGGTCCACGCGCATCGGCCCCAGGTCGACGCTCCCGTCGCGCCGGAAGGCATCGAGCGCGGCGAGTGCCTCGGGCAGCGGCTGTGACATCGCGGCAATGAGGTGGTCGCCGCACGGCGGGTCAGCCAGAAGGTGGGCGATGAAGTCACCCTGCGCCATCTCCAGCCCCGCCTTGTCCTTCTGCAGGCGGGTGCGCTCGGCCTCGATCTCGGCGCGCGAGGGAAGGCGGCCCGGGTGGCGGTCGGCGGCGCGGTAGACCACCTCGGCGAGGCGCAGCGGCCGGGTGAGGCCGTCAGTCAGCTCCTCGTAGACGGCGACGGCGTGGGGACCATCCAACCTGCCGCCGCGGCCACCCTGCCGGCGAGCGACGCTCATGCCCCACCCACGACCGACTCGCGCTCCGTCCAATACGGCGCGCGGAGTTCGCGCTTGAGCACCTTGCCCGCCCCGGACTTCGGCAGCGGGTCGGTGGACAGGTCGATGTGCTTGGGGATCTTGTAGTCGGCGATGGCGCCGCGGCAGTGCGCCACCAGGTCGGCCTCCGCGACCTCGCCGCGGGGGACCACCACCGCGTGCACCGCCTCCCCCCAGCGCTCGTCGGGGATCCCGAACACGGCAGCCTCCAGTACGGCGGGGTGACGGTAGAGCACCTCCTCGACCTCGGTGCTGTACACGTTCTCGCCGCCGGTGACGATCATGTCCTTGGCCCGGTCTACCAGGTACAGGAAGGACCGCTCATCCATGTAACCCAGGTCGCCGGTGCGATACCAGCCGTCGAGCATGGCGTCGGCCGTGGCCTCGGGCTTGTTCCAGTACCCGGCCATCACGTTCTCGCCGCGGATCAGCACCTCGCCGACGCAGCCGGGCGGTGCCGTCGCGCCGGTCTGCTCGTCGAGCACGCGGACCTCGACGCCGATGGCCGGCTGCCCGCACGAGCGAGCCTCCGGCGCGTCGAGCAGCGCCTCCTCATGGGCCATGATCGTCGCGATCGGGGCGGTCTCGGTGGTGCCGTAGAGGTGCATGAGCTCCGCACGGGGAAAGGCCTGCTGCGCCCGGCGCAGGGTCTCGGAGGCGACCGGGGAGCCGCCGTGGCTGAGCAGGCGAAGGGTGGAGACGTCGCGGGCCCGGGCCAGCTGCTCCTCGGCGACCGCGGCGAGCATCGTCGGCACCATCAGCGTCGCCGTCACCCGGTGGGCCTCGATGAGGTCAAGCGCCGCGCCAGCTTCGAACACCGGGAGCATCACCTGGCACCCGCCGTGCCAGACGGTGGCCAGCACCGCGATCGAGCCGGCGGCGTGGAAGAGCGGCGCGGCCACCAGCCAGCTCGTCTCCGGCCGGAACGCGAACTGGGCTTGGAAGTGAAAGGCGTTCGCCACCAGGTTGCGGTGGGTGAGGATCACGCCCTTGGACGTGCCCGTCGTCCCGCCGGTGTAGAAGAGCCCCGCCACCGTGTCGGCGGCCACCGCGTCGGGGAACTCCGCCGGCGCCGCATCGGCCAGCAGCGTCTCGTAGCCACCCTCGAGGTCGATCACGTGCTCCACGACGCCGTCCGGGTAGTCGATGCCCGAGGCCACGAACAGCACCCGCGCGCCCGAGTCCGCCAGCGCGTAGGCCAGTTCGCTCGCGGTATGCCGCTGGTTGAGCGGCACCAGCACCATCCCCGCGCCCGGGACTGCCTGGTAGAGCTCGAGGTAGCGATGGCAGTTGCGCCCCACCACGGCCACGCGCTCGCCCTCGCGCACCCCCAGCTCGCGCAGCCCGCCCAGCAGGCGGCGGGTGCGGTCCCACGTCTGCGCGTAGGTGACCTCGGTGTCGCCGCACCGAGCGGCGACGGCGTCGGGCGCCGTCCAAACGGCACGTCGCAGTGGGTCGATCATCGTCGTCATGGCTCTGCTCCCTCCTCTCTCTGACCGTCAGTGGGTGTGGTGGACCTCCTGGAGGCCGTACACCGGCGTGTCGATGCCCTCGGCCCGCGCCTTGAGCTGCAGGGCGAGGTACAGCGAGTAGTGCCGTGACTGGTGCAGGTTTCCGCCGTGGAACCAGAGCCCTGGCTGCTGAGTCGGCTTCCACATGTTGCGCTGCTCCCCCTCCCACGGACCGGGGTCCTTGGTCGTGGCCGAGCCCAGTCCCCAAACCTTGCCGACCCTGTCGGCGACCTCCGGTGAGATGAGGTCGGCCACAGCGCCGTTCATCGACTCATAGCCGGTGGCGTACACCACGAGGTCGGCGGGCAGCTCGGTGCCATCAGTCATGACCACCGCGTCGCGGGTGAGGTGGTCCACCTGGCCGGGCTGGAGCTTGATCTCACCGCTGGCCACGAGCTCGGACGCGCCGACGTCGATGTAGTAGCCCGACGCCCGGCGCAGGTACTTCATGAACAGACCCGACCCATCCTCACCCCAATCGTGCTGGAACCCGGCGGCCTCCAGACGCGCGTAGAAGTCGGCGTCGCGCTCGCGGATCTGATCGTAGACAGGGATCTGAAGCGACGCCATGATCCGGTAGGGCAGCGAGGCGAAGATCATGTCGGCCTTCTCGGTGGTGACGCCGGCCTGGACCGCCTGTTCGGAGTACAGGTCACCGAGGGCGACCTCCATCAGGGTGTCCGAGCGCACCACATGCGTCGACGAGCGCTGCACCATGGTCACGTCGGCGCGATGCTCCCACAGGGCCGCGCAGATGTCGTGGGCCGAGTTGTTGGAGCCGATCACCACCGCCCGCTTGCCCCGGTAGGCCTCGGGGCCGGGGTGCTGGGAGGAGTGGTGCTGATCTCCGCCGAACGCGTCGGCGCCCGGGAAGGCCGGGGTGTATGGGCGGCCCGACATCCCGGTGGCGAGCACCAGTTGCTGGGGGCGCAGGGTCAGCTCCGAGCCGTCGCGCTCCACCACCAGCGCCCACTCGCCTGCCGCCTCGTCGTAGCGCGCGCTCTTGGCGTCGGTCGAGCCCCAGTAGTTGAGCTCCATGACGCGCGTATACATCTCCAGCCAGTCCCCGATCTTGTCCTTGGGCGAGAACACGGGCCAGTTGGCCGGGAACTTGAGGTAGGGAAGGTGGTCGTACCAGACCGGGTCGTGCAGGCACAGCGACTTGTAGCGGCTGCGCCACGAGTCGCCCGGACGGGCCCTGCGCTCGACGATGATCGCCGAGACCCCGAGTTGGCGCAGTCGCGCCCCCAGCGCGATCCCGCCCTGGCCCCCGCCCACGATGACCACGTCGGGCTGGGTGGTGAAGCCCAGCTCCTCGGCCTCCCGCTGGCGGTCCTCGAGCCACGACTCGCGCTCGGGGTTGGCGCCGTGCTGGACGCCCTTGGGCCGATGGGAGCCGAGCGTCTGCTCGTGGCCCTTGAGCTCCTCTAGCGCGGTCAGCAGCGTCCACGCCTTGTCGTCGATGAGCCGGACGTGGCCGCCGCCGCGGCCGGACTCGGTCTCGAACGCGATCCACGCCTCGGTGACGCCGTCGGCGGTCGTCGGCTCCTCGATGAGGCGCCAGTCGCGCGGCCGCGCGCTCGCCAGCACGTCACCGAGCATGTCGGCCATGGCCTCGGGCCCCTCCATGGTCCGGATGTTCCAGGTGAAGGCGACGAGGTCGCGCCAGTAGCTCTCGGTGGCGAACAGGTCCGCGGCGGCAGTGGCGTCACCGGCTCGCAGAGCGCTGTCGAAGCGCTCGAGCCAGTGCTCCACCTCGGTGGTGGCGGACGGACGGGCGGTCGTGGACATCTGCTCTCCCCTCGGTACCAGTGACGACCCTTCACTGAATACCACGCCCAGCGCCGATCTCCCAGGACCGGACAGGGTGAGGCACGGCCGCCCCGGCCCGCTTCTGGGCGTAACGTCTGCCGCTGATGCCGGGCTCCGGGGTCAGCGAACGCAGCGACATGGGCCGCGGCCTGCGCGCCCAGGTGCCGCGCTCGCGCCAGGCTGACTGGACGCCGCCCGCCCGGCGCCGTGACCCGGTCGAAATCATCCGCGGGCAGGAGGCGGGCCGCATCGCCTCGCTGTTGCCGATCCGCCACGAGCGGATGGGGGTGTCGCCGTTCACCTACTTTCGGGGCGCGGCGGCCGTCATGGCCGAGGACCTGGCCCAGACCGCGTCCTGCGGGCTGCGCGTCCAGGCCTGCGGGGACGCGCACCTGCTCAACTTCGGCATCTATGCCACCCCCGAACGGCGGCTGGTCTTCGACGTCAACGACTTCGACGAGACGCTCGCGGCGCCGTTCGAATGGGACCTCAAGCGGTTGGCCACCAGCCTCGTGGTGGCTGGGCGCGACCGTGGCTTTGCCGCCGCCGAGTGCGCCACCGCGGCACAGGCGGCGGTGGCCGCGTACCGCGAACGGATGCTCAGCCTGGCGCAGATGGGCCACCTGGAGGTCTGGTACTCCCGCCTGGACGCCAACGATCTCGTGAAGCTGGGCGCGCGCGCCGCCGACCGGCGGCTGGCCGCCGATGTTGTGCGCAAAGCCCAGCAACACACCAACCTCGACGCACTGGACAAGCTCACCGAGGTGGTCGACGGCCGGCGGCGCATCATCGACTCGCCTCCCCTGATCCAGCATCTCCCCGAGCTCGCGGGCGCGGTCGACGCCGAGACGGTGGTCGGAGCGTACGTCGCGTCGCTGGCCGACGCGACGCGTTCGCTGCTGCAGCGCTATCGGCCCGTCGACTGGGCACGCAAGGTGGTGGGCGTCGGGAGTGTTGGCACAGACGATGCGGTCGTTCTGCTGCTCGGCGACTCCGATGCGGACCCGCTGCTCCTCCAATCCAAGGAGGCGACGGCGTCCGTGCTGGAGCCTTTCGCGGGCCGGAGCCCCTACGACAACCATGGCCGGCGTGTGGTCGCCGGGCAGCGCCTCATCCAGGCAGCCAGCGACCTGTTCCTCGGATGGACGCGCGTGGGCCAGCGCGACTACTACGTCCGCCAGCTGCACGACAACAAGGGATCGGTGCCGGTGGACGCGTTGTCGGCTTCGGAGCTGGCGCAGTATGGCCAGGCATGCGGGGAGGCGCTCGCCCTGGGCCACGCCCGATCCGGGGACCCGGTCGCGATCGCCGCGTATCTGGGCGCCGGCGAGCGCTTTGACCTAGCCATCGCGTCCTTCGCCGCCGCCTACGCTGACCAGAACGCCGCCGACTACGCGACCTTCGTGGCCGCCATGCCGGCGCCCGGCACCGCCTGACGCGTCGGCCCCGCGGGCGTGGCCCTCAGCGGGGCAGGCGAAGCCGCATCTCGTGCTGGGCGATCGTCATCGTGGCGCCCAGGCGGCGCAGCACGTCGCTGAACAGGTCGTCGTCGGGGAGGTTGGCCAGGCGCAGCGTGAGCTGGCCGGCGGCGGCGGCGATCAGATCGTGAGCGGCCGCCCGGTCCAGAGCCGCGACTTGAAACACCTTCATCATCGCGCCCTCGGGCAGGCAAATGGCTGCGCCGGCGATCCGGCCGGAGCGCTGGACCGCCACGCCCACGAGGGGCCAGCCCCGCTCGCGCATGCGCACTATGGAGGCGTCGGCGCGCTGCCAGGGCTCGCGGCCGCCGCGATGGGCGGCAATCCAGGCGTGCGCGGCGTCCACGTCGAGGCTGCGGTGCTCCACCGGCTCGCGCGCGGGATCGGGCGCCAGCGACCAGAGCTCCAGGCGACGCCCACGCTCGAAGCCCAGCCGCTCGTACAGGGCGATCGCGGGCGCGTTGTCCTCCAGCACCTCCAGCCACACCGCGTTGACGCCGTCGGCGGCGACCGCGTCGATGGCGGACGTCAGCGTCCGGGCGCCGAGCCCGATCCGCCGGTAGGCCGGCGCGGTGCCCATCCCGCCGATCCACGCCTCGACGCCTCGGCGCGCCGTCAGGGCGAGCCCCACCGGCTCGACGTCGATGGCCACCCGGGAGTACCCGAGGTCGATGTCGTTGCACCCGACGTGGTCGGCCAGCCCCGCCTCGTCCATGACCATCGGCACCTGATAGTCCGAGAAGCCGAGGTTGAACACCCGGACGAGCTCTGCGGGGTCCAGAGACTGCGCACTCACCATACGGAGCGCGTCCGCGCGCGGTGTACTCGGCGGCTGACGAAGACTCACCGCATCCACGCTACCGATCGTCGCCTGCGGACGGCGGGCAACAGTGCGCGGCCGGGCCTACCGGGTCTCCCGTGACTGGGGTAGCCCGGAGACGAGTTCGGGGAGGTGCAGGACCCGTCGGACCTCATGGGCGGATGCCAAGACCGTCGGCGTGATCTGGGCGAACCGGCGGCGCCATGTGACGAGGCTCGGCGGCACGTGCCGCGCCGACGCTTGGAACATGCCGGCCTCGACACGGACCTCCCGGATCAGCGAGCCGATCGGGCCGCGCGCCACCACGGGCCACGCGGCGCGGTCCAGGGCATCGGCGTAGCGCCGCTCCGACGCCGCAGCCGCGGCACTCACCCGCTCGATCTCGCCTGCCGGAGTGCGTTCGGTCCACCGGGCCTCTTCGAGGTCGAACTTCCGCGCGCTCGCGTTCTGGGGGCGCACGATCTCCAGGTAGCGCCTCCCCGCGGCGGTGAGCGCGCCCCGGGTGATCGTGAAGGCGCCGTCGCGCAACGGCGTCGGCGCCAGGTCACGGCCCGGCAACGACATCCACTGCGCGAACACGTCGCCGTAGCGGGGCGTCGTGCCGTTGACCGCCAACGCGGTCATGTGCACCGAGGTGAGATCGGGGTACGGCGTCGCCTGGCCCGATGTCTCGCTCGGGTTCTCCTGGAGCCACTCGGCGAGGTTGAAATTACCGCCGACCTCATTGCGGGTGGAAACCGAGCTGCTCTGCCGCGAGGTCGTGTCGACGATGAAGACCCGCCAGCGGCCTCCGGTCAGGGTCAGCGTCGTGGACACGGTGTCGCCGGGATGCACGTCGAAGAGGATGTGCGGGCGAAAGCCGAGAGTCGTGTCGGTCCAGAAGGCCGCGTACACCGCGTTCGACTCGCCGCGATCCTCAACCGTTCCGACCTGGATGAACGGCGGTCGCTTCGACACGCCGGGCCCCTGGGCTCCGATCCACGTGCTGGCATGCGCCTCGGCCGCGCTGGACATCCGCGGCACGGACCATGACGCGGCTACGGCGCTGACATGCCCGGTCCACACGTACCCCGCCATGTGACCGAACGAGGTAAGCGCGCCCGCGCTCCCCGACCCGTCCCCGCAACCCGCAGCGCCGATCCCGATCGCGATCGCCCCCGCAACCACCCTTCGCCATCGCCCCACCGTGCGCATCGATTCCTCCCCGACGATCCGACCCCTCGCAATGCTAGACCGCGGGACTGCGCGGACGGCTGCTGATGCGACGCGGGGGGGCGGGCGGCTGGGCACAGGCGGCCAGCGCCGCGGCCCCGGCCTCGATCCCGGTGGTGAGCACGTCGATGTCCGGAGCGTGGTCACGGTCGCCGGTAACGCCGAAGTACAACTGGCCGTCATAGGAGAAGATGGCGACGACGATGCGGATCGTGCCCACGATCGGCACGTAGGGATAGGACTCGAGCAGCCGGCGGCCCAGCGCCCTGACCGGCGTCTGGGGGCCAGGGACGTTGGTGGTGGCCGTGTCCATGTTCAGCCGCGCCGAACGCGTCATCACCCGGCTGCCGAGCGCCAACAGCAGCGGCGGCGCGAACCCGGAGAGCTGGGCTAGCACGTCGCCGGCCACCGCCTGCTTTGAGGACTTGATCCCGTCCATCTGGGCGCGGATCTCGGCCAGTCGCGCCTCGGGGTCGTCCAGCCCGACGGGCAGCCGAGCAAACACCGCTGAGACGCGGTTGTTGTAGAGGCCGCGCTCGCCGGGACTGCGCACCGACACCGGGACCATCGTGCGTACGACGCGCCCAGGCCCGGTCGCCTCCCCACGCTCGTCCAACAGCCTGCGAAAGCCGTGGGTGATGACGGTGAGCACGATGTCGTTGACCGTGCCACCCAGGGCCTGGCGCATCCGCTTGACCTCGGCGAGCGACACGGTCGCCCAGCTCCAGGTGCGGTGGGGTCCGATCGGGCCGGTGAGCGACGACGTGGCGGGGCGTAGCGCCGGAGCGGCCGCGGTCAGCGCACGGGCCATGCTCGCCGCGCCGCTGAGCATCTGCGGCCACGCGCTCAGCGCGCTGCGCAGCTGGGAGGCGGGGTCGATCGCGCGCCAGCCGATGCCGCGGGCCAAGAGCTCGACGCCGGTGGGCTCGGGCCCCGGCGCCCAGTGCTCGGCGGCCGGTGAGGGCGTCGCGGCGTCGTCGTCGAACATCACCGACATGAGGTCGGTGGCGGCAACGCCGTCGACCATGCAGTGGTGCACCTTTGACAGCAGCGCCCAGCGACCCTCGGAGAGCCCCTCGACCATCCAGATCTCCCACAGCGGCCGCGCGCGATCCAGGTGCTGGGAGAACACGCGGGCGGCCATGGCGCGCAGCTGGGACTCCGATCCCGGCGCCGGGACGGCGGAGTGGCGCAGGTGGTAGCTGAGGTCGAAATAACGGTCGTCCACCCACACCGGCTCGGAGACGCCGAAGGGGACGAAGCGGACCTTCTGGCGATAGCGCGGGGTGTGATGGAGCTTGCCGGCGACCATCGCGGTGAGCTCCGCGAAGGTGGGCGGCGGGCCCTCGAAGATGCTCACCCCGCCGATGTGCATCGGCGTCACGTCGTTCTCGACGTGCAGGAACAGAGCGTCCTGGGCGCTCATCCGGTTCACGCCGGCGCGGCCTCCGCTCGCTCCAGGACGCGCTCCAGCTCCGCATAGACGCGCGGGTTGACCGCCATCCCGCAGTGGCTGCCGTCTATCTCCACACACGTCGCGCTGGGGTCAAGGCAGGCGTGCCAGTCGACGATGGCGTCGGTGGGCGAGTAGACCATCAGCGCCACGACCCCATCGGTGAGCGGGGCACGCAACAGCGCGTAGTAGTCGGTGCAGCAGTCCCCATCGCGGCACTGCGACGTGAACACGCCCGGGATGCCGAGGTCCCCGAGCCGCGCCACCGAGCGGACGGTGCGCATGACGCCGGGGGACACCGCCAGCGGATCCAGCACCGGCGAGCCGAGCATGACCACCGCGGCCACCGCCTCGGGGCACCGCGCGGCCAGGGCGCGGGCCAGCGTCCCGCCACGGCTCTGCCCGATGACGATGGCGGGCGCGTCAAAGCTCGCCAGCACCTGTTCGAGCCGGCTCAGATCGCGCCCCGCGCATCCGGCGTTGATGCGAATGCCGCTCAGGCGCACCGTGTGCCCGCGGCGGCGCAGCCAGCCGGCCAGCAGCGTCAGCGAGGCGTCACCGGCCATGAAACCGGGGATGAGCAGCACCGGCGGACGGTGAGACGCCCGCGCCGGCGAGCGGAAGCGGCCGTCGGCCA
>DASXCN010000442.1:0-1815 GCA_036491155.1 Solirubrobacteraceae bacterium
AGCATGCTCAGGCCGGTCTCGGCGCGCAGGTCGCGCAGCAGCTCCACGATCGCCGCCTGCACCGACACGTCGAGCGCCGAGGTGACCTCATCGCAGACCAGCAGCGACGGCTCGGCGGCCAGGGCGCGGGCGATGGCGACGCGCTGGCGCTCGCCGCCCGAGAGCTGGTCGGGGTAGCGGTTGGCGGCCGCTGACGAGAGCGCGACGCGCTCCAGGCACTCCGCCACCCGCGTGCCCGTGTCGCGCCGCGAGGCCCCGAAGAGCTGGAGCTGGCGCGCGATCGTCTGCCCCACCGTGCGCCGTGGATTCAGCGACGCGTACGGGTTCTGAAACACGTACTGGATCTGCTTGCGCGCCTGAGTGCTGCGTCCCCGCGCGCTCTCGGCCAGGCGCTCGCCGCCCAGCTTGACGTCGCCGGTGTAGCCGGCGTGCAGCCCGGAGATGCAGCGCGCGAGCGTCGTCTTGCCGCTGCCCGACTCGCCCACCACGGCCAGGCACTCGTTGCGCCGGACCTCGAGATCGATGTCGTGCAGGACGTGGGCGGAGCCGTAGTGACCGTTGAGGTGCTCCACCGCGAGGACCACTTCGCCCGTCTGCGCCGCCGTCTGCTCCGCGCCGACGGTGGGCAGCTCTTCCGGGGCCTCGTCGGCGCGGTAGCAGTGGACGAGGTGGCCGTTCCCGAACTGGGTGGGCAGCGGGAAGGCCTCGCGGCAGCGGTCGATGGCCAGGTCACAGCGGGGCGCGAAGAAGCAGCCGTTGGGCCGGCCCCCCGGCAGCGGCGCGTGACCGCCGATGCCGACCACGGCGCGCTTGCCCTCCATGTCGGGCACCGCGCGCAGCAGCTTGCGCGTGTAGGGATGGCGCGGCGTGGCGAAGATGGCGTCGCGCGGCCCGCGCTCGACGATCCGCCCCGCGTACATCACCGCCACCGCGTCGGCCAGTTCGGCGATGACGGCCAGGTCGTGGCTCACGTAGACCGCGGCCACGTTGTGGGTGTGGCACAGGTCGCGCACGGTCTCCAGCACCCTCGCCTGGGTGGTGACATCCAGGCCCGTCGTCGGCTCATCGCAGACGATCACATGCGGGCGGCAGGCAAAGGCCATGGCGATGGCCACGCGCTGCTGCTGTCCGCCGGAGAGCTGATGCGGGTAGCGGCGCAGGAAGTCGTCATCGCTGGGGAGGGCCACCTCGTCGAGCGTCTCGCGAATGCGGGCCTTGCGATCATCGGCGCTGGTCTGCGCCTTGTGGGCGTCGAGCATCTCCGACAGCTGGGTGCCGATTCGCAGGGCCGGGTTCAGCGCCGTACCGGGATCCTGGGGGATGTAGGAGACGGTGCCGCCGCGCAGGCGGCGCAGCTCGCCCGCGGCCATCGCCGCCAGTGGCCGGCCGTCGATGAGGATCTCCCCGCCCGTGACCTTCGCGCCGGGCCGGCAGTAGCCCATCAGGGCCATGCCTACCGTCGTCTTGCCCGAGCCCGACTCGCCCACCAGGCCCAGGACCTCACCGGCGCGTACGTCGATGGCGATGGCGTCGACGATGTCGTTGCCGCTGGAGGTCAGATCGATCTTGAGGTCGCGAACCCGGACCGCCTCCGCCGGCGGCGGCGCGGCACTGGATGGTTCGTCTGCAATCGCCATGCTCACTCCCCTCGGTCGATGCCGATCGCCGCGCGGGCGAAGCCGTCGGTCAGCAGGTTGGTTCCGATCGTCAGCAGCGCGATGGCCAGGACCGGGAGCACGACGCCCCACGGCTGGACGCTCACCGCCAGGCGGTTGTCCTGGATCATCAGGCCCCAGTCGGCCTTCGGCGGCTGCA
>DASXCN010000443.1:0-1634 GCA_036491155.1 Solirubrobacteraceae bacterium
TGCTCGGCCAGGAGGGCGGCCAGCGCCACCGCATCGTCGCCGGTGAACCCGCCGTCGTACCAGTCGGTGGCCGAGATGCGCGCCGACATCGGCTTGTCGGCGGGCCACACCTCGCGGCACGCGTCGAAGACCTCGAGCGGGAAGCGGGCCCGCCCGGCCAGGTCGCCGCCGTACTCGTCGGTGCGCCGGTTGGTGAGCGGCGACAGGAACGAGGAGAGGAGGTACCCGTGCGCCATGTGGACCTCCAGCAGATCGAAGCCGGCCGTCTCGGCGCGCCGGGCGGCGGCGACGAACTGGTCGCGGACGGCGTCCATCGCGGGGCGGTCCATCTGGCGCGGCACCGGGCTCTCGGGGAAATAGGGCAGCGCCGACGGCGCCATCACCTCCCACGGGTCCTCCAGCGGCACGTGATCGCCCTCCCAAAGGAGCTTGGTGGCGCCCTTGCGGCCGCTGTGTCCGATCTGGCAGCCGATCCGGGTGGCGCCATGGCCGTGCACGAAGTCCACGATCCGCCGCCACCCCGGGATGTGATCGTCGGAGTACAGGCCGCCGCAGCCCAGCGTGATCCGCCCCTCCGCCGACACGCACACCATCTCCGTCATCACCAGCCCGGCCCCACCGATGGCGCGGCTGCCGAGATGGACGAGATGAAAGTCACCGACGATGCCGTCCTGCGCGGCGTACATGTCCATGGGAGACACGACCACCCGGTTGACCAGCTCCACCCCCCGCAGCTTGAACGGGTAGAACATCGGCGGGCGGATGCCCTCGCCCTCGCCCTCGCCGGCCTGGCGGGCCGCGAACGCGGTGTCCACCGTGTCCATGAACTGCTGGTCGCGCATCCTCAGGTTGTCGTAGGTGATGCGGCGGCTGCGCGTGAGCAGGTTGAAGGCGAACTCGTCGACGTCCTGGCGCACGTAGCGCGAGATGTCCTCGAACCACTCCAGGCTCGCCTGCGCGGCCCGCTGGGTCGAGGCCACGCCGGCCCGCCGCTCATCCTCGTAGCCCTGCAGGACATCCGCGGCGTTGTCGGTGGGCGAGGCGGTCTTGAACGCCCAGGCGAGCCCGATCGCGTCCTCCATCGCCAGCTTGGTGCCCGAGCCGATGGAGAAGTGCGCCGTGTGGGCCGCGTCGCCCAACAGGACGACGTTGCCGTCGTGCCAGTGCTCGTTGCGCACGGTGTTGAAGTTCAGCCACTTGGAGTTGTTGGCGATGAGCTCGTGGCCATCGAGCACGTCAGCGAACAGCTCGCGGCAGAACTCGATCGCACGCTCGTCGCTCTCCCCGGGCGCAAGGTCGAATCCCTCGCTCGCGTCGAGGCCGGCGCGCCGCCACGTGGCCTCGTCGGTCTCGACGATGAACGTCGACATCGTGCTGTCGTACGGGTAGCCGTGCAGCTGGAACACCCCCCACTCGGTGCGCACGATGTGGAAGGTGAACGCCTCGAAGACCAGGTCGGTGCCCAGCCACATGAACTTGGACTTGCGCCGGTCCAGCGTCGGCTTGAACACCCCGGCGCGCTCAGCCCGTGACTGGCTGTTGACACCGTCGGCGCAGATGACCAGGTCATGGGTGGCCGCCAGCTCATCCAGCGCCGGTGACTCGGTGAGGAAGTGCAACTCCGCCCCGAGGCC
>DASXCN010000444.1:0-4613 GCA_036491155.1 Solirubrobacteraceae bacterium
AGCGGCCGGTCAGCCGCACAAACTCACATCGAGTCAGGCGCGCTGACCCCCAGCAGCGCCAGCGCCAGCTTGATCGTCTGGCGCGCGGCCTGTGAGAGGGCGATGCGGAAGGACTCCGACGCCGCGGGTTGGGCGCCCACCACCTTGCAATCGCGGTAGAAGTCGGTGAACACCTGGGCCAGATCGTGCACGTAGGTGGCGATCCGGTGCGGCGCCCGGCGCTCCACCGCCTCAGCGATCTCGTCGGGGAAGGCCACCAGCGCCTTGATCAGGTTGCGCTCGGCGGGCGCCAGCGCGCCGCCGTCCCAGTCAGCGCCGCCATCAAGCGCGTCCGCCACCCGGTCCTCGGGCAGCTTGCCGACCATCGACACGATCCGTGCATGGGCGTATTGCACGTAGTAGACCGGATTCTCGGGGGACTCCTCCTTGGCCAGCGCCAGGTCCAGGTCGACGGTGCGGTCGTTCGAGCGCTGGAGCATCCAGAAGCGGGTGGCGTCGACGCCGACCTCGTCGAGCAGGTCGTCGAGAGTGATGAACTCCCCGCGGCGCTTGGACATCGCCGAGCGATCGGCACCCTCGACCAGGTGCACGAACTGGATAATCGGCATCTCCAGCGTGTCGGGGTCGCCGCCCAGCGCGGCCCAGCCGGCCTTCATCCGCGCGACGTAGCCGTGGTGGTCGGCGCCGACCGGCAGCAGTTGGAGCTCGACGCCGCGCTCGCGCTTCTGCAGCAGGTAGGCAACGTCGGCGGCCAGATAGGTCGGGGCGCCGTCAGAGCGGCATAGCACGCGGTCCTTGTCGTCGCCGAAGGTCGTCGAGCGCAGCCACAGCGCTCCGTCTGACTCATAGGAGTGCCCACCCTCGGCCACCAGCTCAAGGGCCCGGTCCAGGTAGCTGGGCGACCCCTCGTGCAGGGAGCTCTCGGAGAAGTACTGGTCGTAGTGGACGCCGTAGCGCTCGAGCGTGGCCTTGATCTGGGCCAGCAGGAGGTCCACGGCCGCGGCGGCGGCCGCGTCGGCGTCCAGGGCGTCCACGCCGGGAATCTCGCCGGCCAGGTCGCGCACGTACTCGCCCTGGTAGCCGTCCTCGGGCGGATCCTCGCCACGGGCCCGGGCCAGCACGGACTCCCCCAGGCGGCGGATCTGCGAACCGGCGTCGTTGAAGTAGTACTCGCGCCATACCTGGTGGCCGTGGTGCTCAAGCACGCGCGAGAGCGCATCCCCATAGGCCGCGTGGCGCCCGCTGGCCGCGACCAGCGGACCGGTGGGATTGGCCGAGACGAACTCCACCAGGACCCGGCGCGAAACCGCCGCACCGCCGGCCCCGAAGCGCTCGCCGGCGTCGAGCACCGCCCGCAGCGCCCGCCGGTGCCAGGCGTCGGACAAGAACAGATTGACGAAGCCGGGGCCCGCCACCTCAAAGCGCACCAGGTCGGCGCCCAGCACCTCGCTCAGCGCCGCGCCCACCTGGTCAGCGATCTCCCGCGGCGGCCTGCGCAACGCGGGTGCCAGCAGCATCGCCATGTTGGTCGAGTAGTCGCCCTGCCCGTCGCGCTTGGGCCGCTCCACCTTCACGGTGGACGCCACGGCGCCGTTGCTGCCCAGTGCGGTGGCGGCCTGCGTCACCGCGGAGCGGAGTTCCTGGAGCGAGGCGCCGCTCATGATGCGTGCACCGTGACCGGCTGAAAGGCGGTTTCCAGGGCTTCCAGCGACGCCGGCCGGCCGATGGCGACCAGCATCTGCCCGGCCTCGATCACCGCCGCCGGCGCCGGCTGAGGCTCGAGCCGCCCGTCGGGATGGCGCACGGCCACCACCACCGCGTCGCCGCGGACCTGCTCGATCGTCTTGCCGACCCCTTCGCAGGACGGCGAGACCTCGATCTCCTCCATCCGGTAGTCGGCGACCTGGACCGCGCCCCCCACCTGCGGGTGCAGGGCCAGCCGCGCCATCTCCGAGCCCGACGTCTTGTAGGGCGAGATCACCCGGTCGGCGCCGGCGCGCTGGAGCTTGCGCTCGGCGTCCTCGGCCGAGGCCCGGGCGATGATCAGGATGTCGGGGCGCAGGCCCCGCGCGGTGAGGACGATGAAGATGTTGTCCGCGTCGGAGTCCACGCAGGCCACCACGGCACGGGCGCGCATGATCCCGGCGCTGATGAGGACCTCGTCGTCGGCGGCGTAGCTCTCGATGTAGCGGACCCCCAACGAGGCGGCCTCCTCGCGGTGCGCGGGGTTGGCGTCGATGGCCACGTGCTTGACCCCGGCCAGGCCGAGATCGCGGGCCACCTGGCGGCCCACACGGCCGAAGCCGCAGATGATGAAGTGGTCTGAGTAGGAGTCGATCATGCGCTGGTTGCGGCGCTCTTCGCGCAGGCCGCTGAGCTGGCCGGTGACAAAGAACTCCGCCACCGTGGCCAGGCCGTAAAAGAGCGTACCTATGCCAAACAGCTCAAGCAGGACGACGACCACCCGTCCGGCCACGTCCTGCGGGTCCTTCAGCGCGCCCAGCGTGCTCACCGTGTCCAAGGTCCAGACGAAGGCGTAGGCCACTGACACGCCCTCGGTCACGGTGAACGCGATCGTGCCCAGGGCGACGATCCCCACCACGACCGCCAGGAGGATGCTCAGGCGCCGGGTGAACGCCTCCCGCTCGCGGCGCGCGCGACGGCGGCGCTCCAGCGCCTGATGGTGGCTGATGCGGCGGCGGTCAACGGGGATGGGCATGCTCGGGAGTTACCCAGGGCTCAATAGTGGTAGGGCTCGCGGGCCAGGATCTTGTGGGCGCGGTAGAGCTGTTCCAAGAGGACCACCCGGGCCAACTGGTGGGGCAGCGTGATCTCGCCCAGCGACAGCCGGTGGTCGACCTGCTCCAGGTCAAGTCCGAACGGCCCCCCGATGACGAAGCACAGGTCGCGCCCGCTCTGGCGCCGCTCCTCGAGAAACCGCGCGAAGGCCAGCGAATCGGGCTTGGCGCCGTCGCGATGCAACAACGAGACAAACGCGCGGTCGGGCAGGCGCCGCATCACGTGATCGTCCTCACGGACCTCCACCAACTCCAGTCGCGTGTGCCCGGCGAGCAGCTTCTGGTAGTGCTGCACGTCGTCGGCGAACGGGGGGCGCAACTTTCCCACGGCAACGACGACGATCCGCACGATGAGATACTAAGTCGATATGGACGATCCCAACACGCCCGAGCGTCACATCAACATCCACTTCTCGCCGGACATCATGGCCGGCGTCTACTCCAACTTCGCCAACGTGAGCCACTCCGACTACGAGTTCACGATCACCTTCGCGCGCGTCGACCACGAGGTCGAGGACGAGGAGATCCCCGGCGTCGTCGTCTCCCGCATCAACCTGTCGGCCCGGTTCATGAAGGAGCTGATCGAGGCCATGCAGGACAACTACTCCAAATGGGCCCACGTGCGCGACGTCCAGAACCTCCCCGAGACCGAGACCGGGGGCGAGGACGAGGGCGAGTCCCAGTACGGTCCCCCTGAAGAGGACTGATTCGCGGTCCGTCCTGGGCAGCGATCACCCTCCTCTCATGCTGGTCACCCCCTCCGCGTTCTAGCCTGCCCTGATCTATGACGGATACCACGCACCGCCCCCGCCTGATGACACGCCCGCGTATCGGGGTGCTGCTGCCCAACTTCGACGCGGTGGGCTCAGGGAAGCCCCTGCCGATCGTGCCCGCGGCGCGGCTTGCCGAGGAGCTGGGCTTCGGCGCGGCGTGGGTCGGTGACCACCTCGCTTGCCCCGCGCCCGGCCTGGACGCCCCGTCATGCCTGGCGGCGGCGTCCGCGGTGACCGAGAACATCAGACTCGGCCTCAGCGTGATGCTGCTGGGCCTGCGCGCGCCGGCGTGGGCGGCCAAGATCCTGGCCACCATCGACCACCTCTCCTCGGGCCGGCTGGTCCTGGGGGTCGGGGTCGGCGGCGAGTTCCCCGCGGAGTTCGAGGCCGCGGGCGTCCCGGTGCGCCAGCGCGGCGCCCGGCTTGACGACGCGCTGCACGTCATTCGCGACCTGCTGACCGGACAGGACGTGCACTACGAGGGGCGGACGCTCACCGTCACTGCCCCGTCGCTGCAGCCGGCAATGTCCACCCCTCCCCCGATCTACGTCGGCGGCCGCGGCGAGGCGGCGCTGCGCCGGGCCGCCCGGCACGGCGACATGTGGCTTCCGATGTGGCTGACGCCCGACCGCGTGGCCGAGCGCTCGCAGCAACTGGCGGACCTCGCCGAGCGCGAGGGCCGTCCGGCCCCCGGCACCGCGCTCCTGATCGGCGTCAACATCGACGATGACCGCGCACGAGCGCGCGCCGAGGCCGAGCTGCACATCCGCGGCCAGTACCGCATGGGGCTGGAGAAGATCGAGCACTGGACCCTGCTCGACAGCGTCGACGGCGCGGTCGAGCAGCTGGACGCCTACAGCCAGGCGGGCGTCGAGGAGTTCGTCTTCATGCCGCTCGGTCGCGAGCCCCTCACCCAGTACGAGCGCCTCGCGGAGGTGCGCCGGCGCTTTGAGACGGCATGGACGACCTCGGGGGCCTCCTCGAGGGGCCGCGATTGACGACCGAGGCTCAGTATCGCTATGACGCCTCGGCGTTCCGCGAG
>DASXCN010000445.1:0-5616 GCA_036491155.1 Solirubrobacteraceae bacterium
GGCCTAACAGCAGGCGCAGTCAAGGGATAAGGAGAGGCACTCAAATGGCACAGATCGATCTCGAGCACATCACCAAGCGCTACGGCGACGGGTACGAGGCCGTCAAAGACCTCAACCTGGACGTCGCCGACGGCGAGTTCATGATCCTCGTCGGGCCCTCGGGCTGCGGTAAGTCGACCGCCCTGCGGATGGTCGCCGGACTGGAGGACATCACCGACGGCGAGTTGAAGATCGGCGGGCAGATAGTCAACGACCGCGCGCCCAAGGACCGCGACATCGCGATGGTCTTCCAGAACTACGCGCTGTACCCGCACATGACCGTGCGCGAGAACATGGGCTTCGCGCTCAAGCTGGCCAAGACCCCGGAAGCCGAGATCAACCAGAAGGTGTCCGACGCGGCGAAGATCCTCGACCTCGAGGCGCACCTGGATCGCAAGCCGGCCAACCTCTCCGGTGGTCAGCGCCAGCGGGTGGCCATGGGCCGCGCCATCGTGCGCAACCCGAGCGCGTTCCTCATGGACGAGCCCCTGTCCAACCTCGACGCCAAGCTGCGCGTGCAGATGCGTACCGAGATCGCGCGCATCCAGCAGCGCTTTGAGACGACGACGATCTACGTCACCCACGACCAGACCGAGGCGCTCACCCTGGGCGACCGGATCGCGGTCATGCGCGCCGGGCTCCTGCAGCAGGTGGGTGCCCCGAGCGAGCTCTACGGTCACCCGCTCAACCTGTTTGTCGCAGGGTTCATCGGCTCCCCCTCGATGAACTTCCTGCCGGGCGAGATCGACGGCGACACCATCAAGACACCGATCGGCACCTTGCCGATCCCCGACTCGATCCGCGGCCGGCTGCAGTCGGGCCCGGGTGGCGGCCGCGACGGCGTCATAGTGGGCATGCGGCCCGAGGACTTCGAGGACGCCTCGCTCGTCGGCGATCAGTCCCGGGGCATCACCTTCAAGACCAAGATCGACGTGCTGGAGTCGATGGGCTCGGAGTTCTACGCCTACTTCGTGGTCGATGCCGACAAGGTCACGAGCCGTGAGCTCGAGGAGCTGGCCAGCGATGCGGGCGCGGGGGACCTGCCCCACCAGGAGGGCAGCCAGCTCACCGCGCGGCTGGAGCCGGCCAGCCAGGTGCGCCAGGGCCAGGAGGCCGAGCTGTGGTTCAACAGCGAGCACATCCACCTGTTTGATCCGGAGACGGGCCAGACCCTGCTGGGGTCCAACGGCGGGTCCAACGGCGGCGCCAGCGGCGGCGACGCTGGCGCCGGGAGCGCTCCGGCCACCCCCGGCGGCGCAGGCGAGGCTCCGGCCTCCTAGCGCCCGCGGCCGGCCTCGCTCGCACACCCAGAAATAACGGGCGCGCCCCCGGGCGCCGCTAAAGTCGGACGCCCATGCCCGGTACGCCGCGCTCCACGGGGATGCCCGGCCTCGACGCACAGACCGATTTTCTGCGTGCGCGGCGTCGGGCGGCGCTGGGCGCAATGGTGGCTCGCCTGCGCGGCGAGCCCGACGACGTCCGTGTCGTCCTGCCCTATGAAGAGGTCGTGCGGGCGCTCGGCTACGTCAGCGAGCACTCCGCGGGCAAGGCGGTGGTCCCGCTCGACGCGATCGTCGGCACCGTGGACCGGGGCCGCGACTTTGATCGCAGCTTCCGCCCCACCACGGGGCGGGTGCGCTCACGCTGGGAGCACATCGCCACGGCAATGCGGCGCGGAGAGGCGATGCCGCCCGTCGACCTGGTCCGTGTCGGTCAGATCTACTTCGTGCGCGATGGCCACCACCGCGTGTCGGTGGCCCGCGCGCTCGGCCACACCGACATCGACGCCAACGTCACCGAGGTCGTCACCCGCGTCGGCGCCGAGCGGGCGATCACGCTGGAGGAGCTGCCCGTCAAGAGCCACGAGCGGGTGTTCTTCGAGCGCGTGCCGCTGCCCGACAACGCCCGGACCGAGATCAAGGTCACCGATCCCTGGGACTATGGGCGCCTCGCCGAGGCCGTGGAGGCGTGGGGCTTTCGCCTCAGCCAGGACCGCGGCGAGCCGATCAACCGGCGCGAGGCTGCCTACCTGTGGCTGGAGAACGAGTATCGCCCGGTGATCGAGATGCTGCGCGGGGCCGACCTCATCGGGACCAACACCGAGACCGAGGCCTACATGCGCGTGAGCGCGGCGCGCTACCGGTTGATGCGCACCCACACGTGGGATGAGGACGTGCTGGCGGCCGTCGTGGACGGGCTGTCGCGCAAGAACCGCCGGCGGCGCAGGACCGACGTCACCGAGCCCTGAGCTCGCCGGCGCGGCTCAATGCCACCAGGCGTCGAGGACGCGGCGCCAGTTATCCCAGGCGACGGCCTCGAGGTCGGTGTCGCTGAAGCCGGCCTCGCGCAGGACGTCGAGGAGCTTGGGCAGGCCTGCGACGTCGCCCAGTTCGTTGGGGATCGTCGTGCCGTCGAAGTCCGAGCCCAGCGCCACGTGGCGCACGCCGATGCGCTCGGCGACGTAGGCGGCGTGCTGAGCGATGACCGAGAGCGGCGTGTCGGCGTCGTCGGTGAGATCGCCGCGGATGAACTGACAGCCGTAGATGATCCCGACCAGACCGTCAGAGGCGCCGATCGCGTCGAGTTGCTGATCAGTGAGGTTGCGGCTGTTGGCCGAGAGGGCGTGCGCACCGGAATGGCTGGCCACCAGCGGTCCCGGCTGTGCCCCCGCGACGTCCCAGAAGCCCTTCTCGTTGAGATGACTGAGGTCGACCATGATCCCCAGCTCGGCGCAGCGCGCCACCAGTGCGTTGCCGGCGGGGGTCAGGCCCGGACCGGTGTCGGGGCTGGAGGGAAAGGCGAACGGAACGCCGTAGCCAAAGACGTTGGCGCGACTCCACACCGGCCCGAGCGAACGCAGGCCGGCGGCGTACCAGTGCTCCAGCGCCTCGAGCGCTGGATCGATGGCCTCGGCCCCCTCGAGGTGCAGAACGGTGGCCGGCGGCCCGTCGGGGTCAGCGTGGACGTCGTCCAGGTCGGCGATGGCGCGAGCGACGCGGACATGGCCGGCGCGCTCCAGTGCGGCGAGGCGCCCGGCGGCACGGGTCGCGGCCGCCGCCGCCTCGAGCTGTGAGACAGGTTCCGCGAGAACGTACTCGCGGACCCCGTCGTCGCGCTGCACCGGGGTCCAGTCGAAATCCGGAGACTCAGTGAAGACGGCGAAGATCCCCCCGCGCAGCCCGCCCGCGCGCATGCGTGGCAGGTCCAGGTGGCCGCCCTCGCGACCAGACGCGAGCAGCGCGTGGTCATCGCGCGTGAGCGCGTCGTTGTGCCCATCGAACACAGCAGTCATGGAACCGACGCTATCGGTAACCTCCGGCTCGGGAAGCTACACGCGCGTAGCTCATGGCACGCCTCGATCGTCACCCGATGAACCCGCAGCCGCCCACCGATGCCGCCAAGACGCGGCGACGCTACGCCCCCCGGATGGCCCCGGAGAAACGGCGTGAGCAGCTGATCGACGCCGCGTTGAACGTGATCGTCGAGCAGGGCTATGAGGGGGTCTCGATCGAGTCGATCGCGCGCATGGCAGGCGTCACCCGCCCGGTCATCTATGACCACTTCTCCAACCTGGGGCGGCTGTTGCAGGCCCTGATCGAGCGCGAAGAGGCCTACGCGCTCGCGCAGCTCGACGACGTGGTCCCGCCGGCCCCGCAGGCGGTGGGCGACCCGCCGGCGATGTTCGCGGCCGGCGTGCGCCGCTTCCTCGACGCGGTAGCCAGCCGGCCCAACACGTGGCGCATCATCCTGCTCCCGCCCGAGGGCACGCCGCTCATCGTGCGCGAGCACGTGGAGACCAACCGCGCGCGCTTGCTGGCGCGGCTGACCGAGTTCGTGGGGTTGGCCGTGAAGCGATCGGGAATCCGGGTCGACCTCGACATCGAGATCTGTGCCCGGGCCATCCTGCGCTTGAGCGAGGAGGCGGGGCGGATGGTCTTGACCGATCGCGAGCGGTTCTCGCCCGAGCGCTACGAGCGGTTTGCGCGGACCGTCAGCGAGCTCATCTGGTCGGGCCGCTGACGCAGACCCGTTAACGCACGACGGGGATCCGCTTCCAGGATCCCCGTCGCAGCTAACCGCCCTGTTGAGCGCCCACGGCCGGGTTGGACGCGGCCCAGGAACGATCACTTGCGACATCCTGAACCCGACGCGGTGGGCAAAGTTGCGACCATTGGGGCGTGGCCACCGCGGCGATCGGAACGAACTGGTCGGGCAACTACGCCTACCGCGCTCGCGCGCTGCATCGCCCGCAAAACATCGAGGCGCTGCAGCAGCTGATGGCCGTGGCTCAGGGCCCGCAGGCCCTGCGGGTGTTGGGTTCTCGCCACTCGTTCACATCGATCGCCGACAGCGATTCGCTGGTCTCGCTGGATGGGCTGCCGGGGGAGATCGTGGTCGACAGCACTGCCGAGACGGTGAGCGTGCCGTCGTGGGTGACCTATGCGGCGCTGGCCGGGGACCTGAACCGAGCGGGGTTGGCGCTTGAGAACATGGCCTCGCTGCCGCACATCTCGGTAGCGGGCGCGATCGCCACCGGGACACACGGCTCCGGGGACCGCAAGGGCAACCTGGCGACCGCGGTGCGGGCGTTGGAGATGGTCTGCGCTGATGGCTCGCTCTGCTCGATCGGCGTTGGCGACGTCGATTTCGGGGGCGTCGTCGTGGGCCTCGGCGCTTTGGGGGCCGTGACCCGGGTGACGCTGGCGGTGCAGCCGTACTACGAGATGCGCCAGCGAGTGTTTGAGCGCGTGAGCTGGGACACGCTCTACGGGCGCTTTGATGAGATCTTCGGCGCGGGCGACAGCGTGAGCGTGTTTCACCTGTGCGGGGCCACCACCGAGCAGGTGTGGGTCAAGCGCCGGCTCGATGATGCGCGCGCGGCCGGCGCTGACGGCGATCTGGAAGAGCTCCTGGGCGTCAGCGCCGCTGCCGTGGAGCTGCACCCGGTGCTGGGCGGCGATCCGGTGAACTGCACCGAACAGCAGGGCGTGCCGGGCCCGTGGTCCGAGCGCCTCCCTCACTTCCGCTCGGGCTTTCTGCCCAGCTCGGGCGAGGAGCTTCAGTCCGAGTTCTTCGTGGCGCGCGCAGACGCTGTGCAGGCGATCGAGGCAGTGCGCGGTCTGGCGCAGGAGATCGTCCCGCTGCTCCTGATCTCCGAGCTGCGGACCATCGCCGGCGACGCGCTATGGCTGAGCCCCCACCAGGGGCGCGACTCGCTGGCGCTGCACTTCACCTGGCGCCGGCGGCCAGCCGAGGTCGAGGCGGTGGTGGCACGGATCGAGGCCGCGCTCGCGCCGCTGGCCGCCCGGCCCCACTGGGGTAAGGTCTTCACGGCCCGGGCGGACGCGATCGCCCCGCGCTACCCGCAGATGGAGGACTTCCTGCGCCTGCGGGACCGCCTCGACCCCAGCGGGGTCTTCGTCAACGACTGGCTGCGGGCGAAGGTGCTGGGGAGCGCGTAGGCATCATCCCAGCGGGCTTGGCATACTGATCGTCCCCCCTTGGGGGCGTAGCTCAGTCGGTTAGAGCGCCGGCCTGTCACGCCGGAGGTCGCGGGTTCGAGTCCCGTCGCTCCCG
>DASXCN010000446.1:0-12448 GCA_036491155.1 Solirubrobacteraceae bacterium
CGGTCACGGTCTCCTCGGCCAAGGGCCTGAGCAAGGCGGCCGGCGTAAAGGGCAAGCTCGGCGTGTTCAAGCGCAACGGGATCATGCAGCTGACGCTGGGCGGCCACCCGCTCTACACGTTCTCCCAGGACCACCAGAAGAGCCATGCCACCGGTGAGGCGCTGGCCACCTTCGGCGGCACCTGGCACGTGGTCAAGGACCCGAGCGCCGGCGGGAGCACCGGCAACACCGGCAACACCACCTCGACCTCGACGTCGACCACTCCCACGAGCCCCTACCCCGGCTACTAGAGCCGCTGACGGGCATCGACATCTGAGAACGCCATGAGCGCCCGTCGCACCCACCGGGAGGCGGGCGCTTCTCCTTGCACCGCAGAAAAAACGGGGGCGCCCACACACGGCGGGCGCCCCCCTCTGACACGCCTTCCCTGGTGGCGCGGGGGTGAACGCCAGGCGCGTCAAGGTTCACATGGCCCAAAGGACGCATTCGGACGGCGATCCTTCCCCAAAGCTGTGAATTGCGCGGGCGAGCGATGACTCGGGACCGCCTGTTCGATCCCGGCTCGGATTCGCCGCCGGAGCGGCGACTGGACCCCGAGCACCTCGGCGACCATCTCGATCGCCTCTACCGCGCGGGGTGGGCGCTGTGCGGCTCGCGTGAGGACGCCGAGGACCTCGTGCAGGAGACCTATGCGGCCGTCCTGCGCAAGCCCCGCCGGCTGCGCTCCGACGACGACCTCGGCTACCTGCTGCGCGTGCTGCGCAACACCTTCGTCTCCGGACGACGCGCCGCGGCGCGCCGCGCCCAGACCACGGCGCTGCCCGACGACCTTGATCTCATGGAGGATCGCCGTGCGGTGCGCGCCGAGTCCCGGCTGGAGGCATCGGAGCTGTTTGCCGCGATCTCCGCGCTACCTCCCGACTTCCGCGACGCGGTGGTGGCCATCGACGTGCTGGGCCTCTCCTACCGGGAAGCGGCCCGCGTGCTGGACGCCCGCGAGGCGACGGTCACCACCCGACTGCACCGCGGCCGCCAGCGCCTGGTGCGCGAGCTGGCCCCGCCCGACGTGGTCAGTCAGGATCGGGCGGCGGGTCCGTGAGCGCCAGGCGGCGCAGCTGAGCCGACGAGACGTTGGTGCCGGTGAGGATGCACGTGCTCCCCTCCCGCCGCCAGGTCACCATCAGCCGGCCATGCAGCCGCAGAGTGCGCACCGTCATCCCGTTCTGCACGGTCACCCTGGCCGCCGGCTGGGGCAGGGCCGGGGCGCTGAGGATCGTGTAGGCCAGGCGTCCGCTCCCCAGCGTGTAGTAGACGGTGACGGCGCGATGCATCTCGAGGAAGTCGCTTCGCAGGCCGGTGGGACGCCATCCCAGCGTCGAGGTCCAGTTGGGGAAGTAGGCGTCGCCAACCTGCTCGGACAGCTTGACGCCGGGGTCATCGGGGTCCGGTGTCGGGGCGGGGCCGGCTGCGCCGCGGCTCGCCAGCCCCGCGGCCTGCGTCAACGACGGCGTGGCGGGGCCGCCCGGCAGCAGGAGGGCCACGGCGAGCACCGCCGCGGCGCCCGCGACGGCCGTGGCCGCTCGCAAGCGCCACAGGCCGCCCGGGGCGGCCGTGCCGCGTGGGCGCGGACCGCGGGTCCCGGCGGCGAGCGTCGACCGGCGGCGCGATCGGGCCTCGGCCTCGACGTGCCGTCGCAGGCGGCGGGGGGCGCGGACCTCGCGCTCGACCTCGCGCAGCAGCGCCAGTACCCACCGCTCATCGGCGCTTTCCGCCGCGGTGAGGTCGGGGTCGCGCTGATTGTCGGGGTCGCGATGACTGTCCATTGGCGAAGCGCTCCTCCCAGTGAGGACGCTCGACGTCGCCCGTCCCTTCCCGCCCACCCGCAGGCCTCTGTGCACCCTCCCGGACCGGCCTTCGGTCAGGCGAAGTGTTTTCTCATATCCTTAGCTTGTGAATTCCAGCTGCTTGTGGGGTCGCGAGCAGGATGATCTGCGCTAACTGTCGCCTGGAGAACCCGGACGGGATGCGGTTCTGTGGTGGTTGCGGGACCCCGTTGCAGGAGCTGGCCGCGGTGCCCGCGGGTGGCCTTGGCGCGGCGCCCCCGGCCCCCAGCCGGACCGGTCCCAGCGCCGCGCACCGGCGTCACATGACGGTGATGTTCTGCGACATCGTCGGCTCCACGCCGCTGGCCGAGACGCTTGACCCTGAGGACTTCCGCGAGATCCTCACCGGCTATCAGGAGGCGTGCGCGCGCGCCACCGATCGCTACCACGGCTACACGGCCCGCTACGCCGGCGACGGGATCGTCCTCTACTTCGGTTACCCGCAGGCGCGCGAGGACAGCGCCGAATGTGCGGTGCACGCCGGCCTGGCCATGCTGGAGGAACTCGAGGAGCTCAATGTGGGCCTGCGTGACCAGCACGGGATTTCGCTGCGGGTCCGGATCGGCATCCACACCGGGCTGGTCGTCGCCGGCGAGATGGGCGTGGGGGAGACTCGGGAGCGGATGGCCATCGTCGGTGAGACTCCGCACATCGCGGCGCGGCTGGAGTCGATCGCGGCGCCCCAGACCGTGGTGATCAGCGACGCCACCCGCGACCTGGTGGAGGGCTACTTCGTCGCCGAGTCGCTGGGCCCCCAGCAGCTCAAGGGGGTCTCACGGCTCATCGGCGTGCACCGCGTCCTGCGCGCCACCGGAGCCGTCGGCCGCCTCGAGGTCGCCGGCGAGCGCCGGCTCACGCCGCTGGTGGGGCGCGACCACGAGCTCGCTCGCCTCGCCCAGGCCTGGCAGCAGGTCAAGCGTGGTCACGGCGCCATCGTCCACCTCACCGGCGAGGCGGGGATCGGCAAAAGCCGCATCGTGCGCGAGCTGCTGGACCGGCTCAACCCTCAGGTCGGCGAGGCACAGATCTGGCGCTGCTCGCCCCATCACCAGGGCACGACGCTGCATCCGGTCATCCGCCATCTCGAGCGGCTGCTGGCCCTCGATGCCGGTCGTCCCGCCGCCGAGAAGATGGCGATCCTCTCAGAGGCGGTGCAGGGCGCCGGCCTGGCGCCCGCCGACGCGGTCCCCATCCTGGCCCGGCTGCTGGCCATCCGGGGCGGGCTTGGCGAGTCGACCGGCGGACTGACCCCGCGCGACGTCCGCACCGCGACCCTGCACATCCTCGAGGCGCTGCTCATCTCAAACCCGGCGCGTCATCCACTCTTGCTGGTGGTGGAGGACGTCCACTGGGCCGATCCGACGACCGTCGAGCTCCTGCACCGGCTGGTCGCCGACCTGGCCCACCTCCCGGTGCTGTGCCTGCTGACCCTCCGCCCGGAGATCGCGCCACCCTGGATGGACTCCAGCCCGGTGCTGCAGCTCGACCTCGGCCCGCTGAGCTCGGAGAACGTCCGGGCGCTGGCCGCGTGGGCGAGCGTCGAGCCGCTGGACCCCGCGGTGCTCGACTGGGTGGACTCCACCGCCGACGGCGTCCCTCTGTTCGTCGAGGAGACGCTGAAGATGCTCGAGCACGCCGATCAGCTCACGCCGGGCAACGGCCACGACAGCCTCACCCACGTGCCCTCCACGCTCCAGGGTCTGCTCACCGAGCGCTTGGACCGCCTCCCGGCCCTCGGGGTCGTCGTCGACGTGGCCGCCGTGCTGGGCCGCGAGTTCGACCGCGACCTGCTGGCGGCGCTGTGGCCGACCGACGGCCCGGCGCTGGAGCCCGCGATGGCCCAGCTTGCGGTGCAGGACGTGCTGCGACCGGTCCCGGGGGAACGGGGCCGCTGCGAGTTCTCCCACGCTCTGCTGCAGGAAGCGGCCTATGACCGGATCCTGCGCCGGCGCCGCCAGGCGCTGCACGGCCGCGTCGCCGGCGTCCTCACTGAGCGCTTCGCCACGCTGGTCGAGCGCGAGCCCGAGATCGTCGCCCGCCACTGGGACTCTGCGGCTGAGCCCGACAAAGCGGTCGGCTACTGGCACACGGCAGGGATGCGCGCGCTGGAGCGCGCCGCCTTCCTGGAGTCCGCGGAGCACTTCCGCCGCGGGCTGGAGGCGCTGGACGCGGCCGGTGCCGACGAGACCGGCGACCTGGAGCGGGTGGATCTGCTCACCTACCGTGCAGCGTCGCTGCAGGCAGCTCACGGCTACGCCGCCGCCGGCGTCCAGCAGGCGTATGCCGCGGCGCGGCGGGTCTGCGAGCGGACGGGGTCCGACGAGCGGCTGGTCTCCGTCAACCGCGGAGAGTGGAGCTTCTATCTGCTGCGAGCCGAGTACGGGCAGGCCCTGGCCCTGGGCGACGAGATGCTCAGCCTCGGCGAGCAGGCCGGCGATGAGCTCCGCCTGGCCGAGGGACACCTGTACCGCGGGCTCGTGCACATGTACCTGGCCAACTTCGACGTCGCCCGCGATCACCTGGAGCAGGCCTTCACCCGCTATCACCGCTCTGACGAGTTCGTCCAGATCTACGAGGCTCAGGGCGACATGGGCTCCGCGGCGCTGGCCTACCTCGCCCTCATCCTGTGGAACCTGGGCATCGCCGACGAGTCGCGTGTCCGTTCTGATCTCAGCCTTGAGCTGGCCGATGACGTCGGCGGCCCGGTAACCAAGGCCCAGGCGTGGGGGATGCGCAGCATCCTGCATCTCGCCCGCGGTGAGCCGGTGGAGCTACGCCACTGGACCGAGAAGACACGCGCGCACTCGGCTGACCTCAACATCGGCTACTGGCACACCGTCTCGCTGCTGCACGCCGCCTGGCAGCAGGGCCGCGGGGGTCAGCTGAGCTCGAGCATCGCGACCCTGGAGCAGCAGCTCGACGAATATCTCGCCTCCGGCTCGCGGCTGAGCCTGCCCCACTTCTACATCCTGCTGGCCGACCTGCGCCTGGCCGCCGGGGACCAGCCGCGGGCACTGGAGGCGCTGCGCGCGGGCCGCGCCCACATCATCGACACCGGCGAGCGCTTCTCGGAGTCCGAGCTGCTCCGCTTCATGGGCCGGGCGCTGATGACCGGCGATGCCCCCGACCCGGAGGCCGCCACCGCCGCATACGAGCAGGCGATCGCGGCGGCCGCCGAGCAGAACGCCAAGCTGCTGGAACTGCGGGCGGTCACCGGGCTGGCCGTGCACCAGGGCCGCACCGGCGACCAGGTCACGGCGCTGGACCGGGTGGCCGATCTCTGTGACTGGTTCGAGCGGGCGGGGCAGGGTTCTGAGCTTCCCGACATCGTGCGGGCCCGGCGCCTGCTCAGCGTGCAGCAGACACCGTCATGACCAATCAGGGACCGGCCGTGACGATCGTGGGTGGGGGGCTGTCGGGGCTGACGGCCGCCATCCGGCTGGCCGAGCGGGACTACGCGGTCACGCTCTACGAGCAGAAGTCGTGGCTGGGGGGCAACCTCGGCTCCCGGCGCATGCCCGACGGCGAGCACCTCGACGTCTATCCCCACATGTACCTCGACTGGTACGCGAACTTCTGGGCCCTGCTCCAGGATGCGACGCATCAGCCCAAGGAGGCGCGCTTTGCGCCGTTCTCCACGGTCAAGCAGCTGTCGAAGGGGGCGTTCCCGACGTTCGCCTCGCTCACGGACCTGTACTCGCCGTCGCACATGATCCAGAACATGTTCTCCGGGGTGGGGCCGCCGGCCGACATGTTCGTGTTCGGCTACGCCAGCGTCGATCTGCTGGCCGAGAAGTTCAACCCGACGATCACCCTGGACAACGTCGACGTCAACGCGTTCCTCAACACCCGCCCGTACATGACCAGGGCGGCCTCGGACGCCTTTGACAGCTTCATCACCCGCGTGTGGGCCATCCCCAGCTACCTGGCGTCGGCCCCGGACTTCCGCCGCTATCTCGCCTACAGCGTGCTGAGCCCCAACCCCGCGTTCTGGCTGCCCACCGGGTCGGGGTTCGCGCAGGTCATCGATCCGCTGGTCAAGAGGCTCGAGGCCCTGCATGTGACCATCGTCACCGAGACCGAGATCACCGGCGTCTCGTGCGCGGACAAGCGCGTGACCGAGATCGGGCTGCGCAGCACGCGCCGCGACGTCGACACCGAGAGGTGGATCGGGGCCGGCAATGAGCGGACCGAAGGCGTCGAGAACCTGCTGCTGGCCGTCCCCGCGGCCACCCTGTCCCGACTCGTGCGCACGCCGGTGACGCCCGATCAGCAGAGCATCGTCGAGGAGGCGCCCGACATCGCCGGGATCGTGCGGCTGCGCGCGACGCAGGTGCCCATCATCTATCTGTTCTTCAAGCACAAGCTCGATGGGATGCCCTCTGAGCCGGTGGGGCTCTACGGCTCTGAGCTGTCTCTGGCCTTCACCGACATCTCCCAGACCTGGCAGAACGTCCCCGCATTCGAGGGCCGGACGGTCCTGGCCGTCTCATCGTCGGATACCAGCGGCCTGCCGGGGACGACTTCGCTAGCCGACGCCCAGGCGATGCTGCAGGAGCTCTCGCAGTTCCTCCCCTTCCGCCCGGGCACGAAGTGGGGCGAGTCACCGGACATCGACTGGGAGCACACCAAGTACGAGTCCAACGCCGACTCCCAGCTGTTCATCAATCAGACCGGCACCGACGCGTGGCGGCCGCACGCGTCAAGCAGCCACATCTCCAACATCTATGTCGCCGGCGACTTCTGCAACAACGACGTCGGCATGACGACGATCGAGTCGGCCGTCACCACCGGGCTGCAGGCGGCCCAGGTGATCGTGCGCCGCAACCGCTTCGGGAACGCGGTGACGATCATCCCGCTAGAGCGCAACCTGCTCTACGACTTCGGCTACGTGTGGCTGCGCTACGCGTGGGCTCCCTATGTCGCCGCCGCCAGCCTGTGGTCCCATGCGCTGTCGTTCGCGAAGAAGGGTCGCGGGAAGCGCGGCCGCAGTGGTCTGCCGTGGATGCCCGATCCGCGGCGGATGGTGCCCGGGTTGCTGTGGTCAAAGCGCCCCGGCCCGGGCGGCGGCTCGAAGCAGGAGGGCCCTGAAGCCGAGGACGGCTCGGGCGGGCGACGCTGGATGAGCTGACCAGTGCCGCGGCGCGCCGTGGCGGGGTCAGCGCCGCGACAACTGGCGCACGTGATCGACCAGGGCCAGGAGCGGCTCTGGCCGGCGCGCGAACTCGCCGGCCTCCGCCCGCGCGGAGTCGGCGATGCGGTCCAGCACCGTGTCGGCCTCGTCGAGCTGGGAGCGGCAGGCCTCCGCCAGGGTGGCCAGGCGGTCGGGATCGTCGTCATCGACGGCGAACAGGTCGCGGATCTGCGGGTCACGGATCGCCAGCGCGGCGGGCAGGGTGAGGATGCCGTCGCGGATGTCCTCCTCGCCCCCGCCTCCGAGGGCCTTCAGCCCGCGCTGGTCGCCGACGTCGTCGCAGCCGTGATAGAGCACGCCGAGGAAGTGCCCGTATTGGCGCAGCCGCTGCGAGCGCGCGCCCAGCACCGCGCAGATCTCGAACATCGAGCCCGTGTCCTCGCCGGCGATCCGCTGCCAGTCCTCGACGCCGAGGGGCTGGCGGCGCAGGCGCCACTGCAGGCACTCGGCGGCGCCGAGCCGGCGCAAGAGCTCCGCGAGATGCGCAACCGCGAAGGCGTCGCCGGCGAACGCGGCGAAGGCGTCGGCGACCAGGTAGCCCGAGGCCATCAGCGCCGGCAGCTCGCCGAAGCGCTCCTGCACGGTGGCGATGCCGCGCCGCTCGTCAGAGCTGTCGAGGACGTCGTCGACGATCAGCGACATGTTGTGCATCAGCTCCATGGCGAAGGCCAGCTCCACCGCGTCGGCCGAGGGCGTGGCGTGCACCGAGCGGTCGCACGCGAACAGGGTCAGCGGCCGGAAGTGCTTGGGCGTGCCCGAGAAGGCCCAGGTGAGGCAGTCGCGCAACTCCGGGTCCACCTGCTTGAGCCACGCGTCGATCCGCCGGCGGAGCATGGCGATGTCGGCGCTGGCGTCAAGCTGCGCGATGACCCCGTCGCTGGAGACCTCGCTCGTGGTCACGACTTCACGCGATAGGGACGGCGGGCCTCGCCGTCGCGCGGCCGGTCGATCGGGCGGGTGGAGGTGTCCAGCGCATCGACCCCGCGCCGCAGCTCGCGCCAGGACAGCTCTGCGGACTCGCGCGCCAGGGCCACGACCTCGTCGCGCAGCGTCGCCTCGGCTGCCTGGGTCTCGGGGCCCGCAGGCCCGAACGAGGCCCGGACGGCGAGGCCGACCAGCGGCCCGGAGCGCCGCCGCAGCAGCAGCGCGCATCCGGTGCCCACACGGACGGCGGTCGTGGCCCCCACCACCGAGCTGGTCGTGATCAGACGAGGTATCAGCGTTCGGCTCAGAGCGTTAAGCCTAACCATTCCCTGGGGGTGCGCGGGGGCTGCCGCGGGCGCCCGTCGAAGGCGCCCGCGGCTGCGTTCTACGAGGTCGCCGGGGACGGCGCGACGGGGGCGGCGGGCGCTGCGGCTGGGGCCTCGCCCCGCGTGTTGGTGGCCTTGAGCCCCAGCACCGCCGCGCCGGCGATGAACAGGCTGCCCACGAACAACGCCCGCTGAAAGCCTCCGGTGAGCGCGCTGGGGATGGCGGCGTGGCGGGCGAGCAGGGCGCTGGTGTGGCTGGTGGCCACCGCCGAGAAGACCGCCAGGCCCAGCGCCGCCCCCATCTGCTGGGAGGCGTTGAGCAGCGACGCGGCGAGTCCGGCTTTGTCGGGCGGCACGCCCGCGTTGGCCGCCGTCGTCACGGCGACGAACACGGGACCAAAGCCCACCGAGATCACCAGCAGGCCCGGGAGGAGATCCCTGAGGTAGGACCCGTGGACGGGGATCCGCGACAGCCAGTACAGGCCGCCGGCCGAGATCAGGGCGCCGACCACGATCATCGGCCGGGTCCCGACCCGGGTGAGCAACTGGGAGGCGATCCCGGCGCAGATCCCGATCACGATGCACAGCGGCAGGTAGGCCAGGCCGGTCTGGATCGGCGTGTACCCGAGCACGTTCTGCATGTAGAGGGTGAGGAAGAAGAACATCGCCACGAAGCCGGCGAAGGCGATGAGCTGCGTGGCGTCGGCAAAGCCCAGCCCGTTGAGACGGAAGATCTCCAACGGGGCGAGCGGGTTGCGCTGGCGACGCTCGTTGACGATGAAGGCGACGAGGAGGATCGCCGCCGCGGCGAGCCCCCCGACGGTGCGGGCGCGGCCCCAGCCGACGATCGGCGCCTCCACCAGCGAGTAGACCAGCACCAGCATGCCGCCGGTGGCCAGGACGGCGCCCGGCACGTCAAAGTGCGCCAGGCGGGCGCGGGGTCCGTCGGGCGCGATCGTGCGGAAGATCGCCGCGAGCACGAGCACGGCGGCGACCGGGTTGACGAAGAAGACCCAGCGCCATCCCGGGCCGTCGGTGAGCAGCCCGCCGAGCAGGACCCCCGCGGCCGAGGCCAGGCCGCCGACGCCGCCCCACACGCCCAGCGCGGTGTTGCGGTCTGAGCCCTCCTTGAAGGTGGTGGTGAGGATGGAGAGCGCGGCCGGCAGCATCATGGCCGCCCCGGCGCCCTGGGCCAGACGGGCCGCGATCATCAGCCCTGAGGCCTGGGCCAACCCGCCGATGAGCGATGAGATGCCGATCGTCACCGTGCCCGTCACCAGCACGCGCCGCCGTCCGAGGAGGTCGGCGGCGCGCCCGCCCAGCAGCATGAATCCGCCGTAGGTGAGCAGGTAGGCGCTGGGCACCCACTGCAGGTCCTGGACGGAGAAATGCAGCGCGTGCCGGATCGACGGCAGCGCGACGTTGACGATCGAGGCGTCGACGAAGTCGAGGAACGCGATGCCGCACAGTAGTGCCAGGGTGAGCTTGCCCGTGCGCGTCGCCAGAAAGGAGTGTTCAGGTGTCATGGAGTCCTCCGCGGTATGAGGTGTCACGGGGATGACGCATGGCGGGCGCGCAACGTGACGAGACACGCGGACCCTTGGCATGCGGAAGTTCTCGTAGCAGATAATCCGGCGGCGGTCGCATCGCGTGTTATCGTTGGGTGCATGGCCATCGATGTCCACACCACCCGGGCGACCGGCGAGGCCGCAGAGCCCGCCGGTAACTGCCTCATGGGCAACCTGGGGTGGATGCTGGACCAAGCCAACCACGCCCTGGGCTCCGAGATCGCGGCTGCGCTCGCGCCACTCGGGCTCGGGCAGCGTGGCTTCTGTGTCCTGTCGTCCGCAATCGACGGCGAGCTCACCCAGACCGAGCTCGCGGGCATGATCGGCCTGGACAAGACCACGATGGTGGTCACGGTCGACGATCTCGAGAGCAAGGGGTATGCGGAGCGCATCGCCTCCCCGCACGACCGTCGCGCCCGGATGATCCGGGTCACCGAGGCGGGCCGTGCCAAGGTCGCCGAGGGCCAGGAGATCGTCGAGCAGGTCCAGGCGGAGGTGCTCGAGTCGCTCCCGTTGCCCGAGCGCGCCGCCTTCGTCGCCGCCCTGATGAAGCTCGTGAGCGGGCGGCTCTCCAGCTCGCCGCCATGCAGCCCGCCGCTGCGGCGGCGCGAGCAGCGCGCCTAGCCCCTTCGGCCCCGTCTCGATGTCGCGCGGCAGCGTGACGCGGTCGACAAACGTCTGCTGAGCGCGCACTTTTGTCGACCGCGACCGGGTTCGCGGCCCGACCGGGTTCGCCGGAGCGCCGATGTGATGTCTCTTTCGCGCTCGCTCGTTCGTCGCACTGACATACGCACCGAACCGGCAGGACATCCGTCATGGATCTCCCACACGAGATGATCTTGTACGGAACTATCTGATACGGTGTGATCCCGCAACAAACGAATTTCGGTAGCGAAAGGAGTCAGGGATGTCAGTGACGGAGATGAACCCGGGGCAGGCGCCAGCGACCGACCGGTCGCGCTGGATCGCGCTGGTGGTGCTGTGCGTCGGGATGCTGATGATCGTGCTGGACCAGACGATCGTGAATGTGGCGCTGCCCTCGATCCAGCGCGACCTGAACTTCTCCACGTCGAGCCTGGCGTGGGTGGTCAACGCCTACCTGATCGCGTTCGGCGGGCTGCTGCTGCTGGCCGGCCGGTTGGGCGATTTGGTGGGACGCAAGCGCGTCTTCCTCACCGGCCTGGCCGTCTTCACCGTGGCCTCGGCGCTGTGCGGGCTGGCCGACAGTCAGGGACTGCTGGTCGGCGCGCGCTTCGTCCAGGGCGCCGGCGGGGCCCTGACCTCGTCGGTCATCCTGGGGATGATCGTGACGAGCTTCCCGGAGCCTCGTGAGCTGGCCAAGGCGATGGGCGTGTTCAGCTTCGTGGCGTCCGGCGGCGCCTCCATCGGGCTGCTGGCCGGTGGTGTGCTGACCCAGGCACTGGACTGGCACTGGATCTTCTTCGTCAACCTGCCCATCGGCGCGCTGGCGATGCTGGCTGCGGTTCGCGTCGTCGCCGCCGATGATGGGCTGGGCGTCCGCGCCGGCGCAGATCTTCCCGGAGCGACCCTTGTCACCGGGGCGCTGATGCTGGCCGTGTACACGATCGTCAAGACCAGCGAGTTCGGCTGGGGCTCGGCGCACACGCTCATCCTGGGCGCGGCGGCCGTGGCCATCCTCGGCGCCTTCGTGGCCCGCGAGGCGACCGCGCGCACGCCCCTCATCCCCCTGCGGATCTTCCGCAGCCGTAACGTCTCGGGCGCCAACGTGGTGCAGGCGCTCATGATCGCCGGCATCTTCGGGATGTTCTTCCTGGGAGCGGTGTACATGCAGCGGGTGCTCGGGTACGACCCCCTCCAGGTGGGTCTGGCCTACCTGCCGGTGGCGTTGTCGATCGGGACGTTCTCACTGTTCGTAGCGCCGCGGCTCAACATGAGCATCGGCCCACGGGCGACGCTGCTGCCGGGCCTGGTCCTCATGGCCGCCGGGCTGCTGCTGTTCGCCGCCGCGCCGGTGCACGCGAGCTACGTCACCCACCTGCTGCCGGTGATGTTGCTGCTGGGCGTCGGCGCGGGCGTCAGCTTCCCGTCGATCATCACGATCGCCATGTCGGGCGCTCAGCCCCACGAGGCAGGCCTCGCTTCCGGCTTGGTCAACACCGCGATGCAGGTCGGCGGCGCGCTGGGGCTGTCGGTGCTGGCCACCCTGTCGGCCAGCCGGGCAAAGGACCTCCTGGCCTCCGGCTCCAGTTCCGCGGCGGCCACCGCGGGCGGTCTGCACCTGGCGCTGATCATCGGCGCCGGGCTGGTCATCACCTCGGTCGTGGTCGCGGCGGTCGTGCTGACGCCGGCGCGGGCACTGGGTCAGGCGCCGGTGCAAGACGCTGAGCGCGACGACGCGCTCCGTATCGGCGACGAGCTCTACTCCGAGGCGGCCTGAGTCCCGCGCGGGCCGAGGGTGGCTACCCGCCCTCGGTCCGCGGCGGCCGCCCGGCGCGCCTACGCGCCCGCGGCCCGGGGCGCGCCGCCCATCTGGCGGTACAGGTAGGAGAGCTTGTCGGGGTTGAGCACGGT
>DASXCN010000447.1:0-3407 GCA_036491155.1 Solirubrobacteraceae bacterium
CTTGTCCCCGCCCGACTTGCCGTTAGCGCCCACGTCACCGCGGCCGACGGCTCGGCTCAGGCGCCTGCTCGATGTTTTGCGCGGTTCAGGTATCGCTGGCCCTCCTCGTATACCTGAGAATAGAACCTGAACGCAGCCGAGCGGTCGAGCGCCGTCGGCGGATGATCGAGGATTGCCACGGCCGGCGGATCGCGCACCAGTTCTACGAGCTCAAGCTCGGAGAGGACGCGCACCAGCCGGCCGGCCAGTTGCGCCGATCGCCCGTGGGGCCCCTCGCCACGCAGCAGCGCCTCGAGCTCTGCGCCCGTCGCGCGGCCGCAGGCGCGCAACGCGCGATACAGGCTCACCAGCGAAGCGCGCAGCCCGTACTCCTGCTCGAGCATCGTGGCGGCGAAGCGCAGCTCCGGCTCGCCCCAGGCCAGCGACGCGATCCCCGGGCCCGCGCGCAGCGCCCAGTCGCCGGTGGGGCCGGTCGGGGGGTCCAGCGCCACGACGTGGGCGAAGCCCAGCGCCGGACGCGGATCAGCCTCCAGCTCCCCATAGGCGGCCAGGGTGAAGCCGCCGACGCGCTCGCGCAGCCCGGGCAGCCGCCGGGAGACATCGGCGCACAGAGCGAGGACCTGGCCCGGCGCACCCCCGCCGGCTACGGCGTCGACGAGGACCGCGAGGGGGCTGTGGCCGCGGCAGTCGACCACCGTCCGAGCCACGCCGCCGCGCATCCCGGCGACGCCCGCCGGCGATGGCGAGCCGTCGAGCATGGCGTCGACCTCGGCGAGCGCGGCCTCCAGGAACTCCGGCGCTCCGGCACGCAGCAGCTCGATGCCGGGCGGCGCGCACGGCTGGGAATGGCGCAGCACGAGCCGGGGCTCCACCGCCCCGTTCCACGCGTTGCGCTCCAGCCGGAAGGTGGCATCGAGCGGGCGGGCGGGATCGTCGGTGACGTGGCCGTCACAACCGAAGGCCACAGCGCGGGCGCGCACGCCCCCTGAGATGACCGAGAAGCGGGCATGGCGCCCCTCCCCCATCGACCGCACGTCGTCAAAGCGTCCTCCGGGGACGAGCAGCCGCGGCGACGGATTGCCCATGCCGCAGGGCTCGAGTGCCTCCAGCTCCTCCGCGAGCCCCAGACCGAGCTCGTGGCCGGAGACGACGGCGTCGACACGCTCCACCCGCTCCAGCAGGTCGGGGGTGAGCACCGCCTCGGCGTGGGCCTCGAACGCGGCCCGGAAGGCGTCGAGCTCCCCTGAGTCGATGGTCAGCCCGGCCGCGGCGCGGTGGCCTCCGTAGCGACGCAGGTGCGACGCGCCCGCGTCCAGCGCGCCGAGCAGGTCAAAGCCGGGGATGCTGCGCCCCGATCCACCGCCCGTGTCCCCCTCCAGCGCCACCAGCACCGCTGGTCGGTGGTGGCGCTCGACGATCCGCGAGGCGACGATCCCCACCACGCCCGGATGCCACTCCTCTGACCACAGCACGTAGCCAAAGCGCGGGCCGGCGGCGGCGAGCTCCGCCACCTGGGCCTCGGCCTCCCACAGGATGCGCTGCTCCACCGCCCGGCGCTCGGCGTTGACCGCGTCCAGCTCGGCGGCGATCGCCTTGGCCCGCGCCGGGTCCTCAGTGAGGACGAGCTCCAGCCCGGCGTCGGCGCGGCGCAAGCGCCCGGCGGCGTTGATGCGCGGCGCCAGGCGGAAGCCGAGTGTCCCGGTATCCAGCGCCGAGGGGTCGGCCCGCGAGACCGCCATCAGCGCCCGCAGCCCCGGCTTGGCGGTGGCCGCCAGCGCGGACAGGCCCTCGCGTACCAGGCGCCGGTTCTCGTCGACGAGCGGGACCAGGTCGGCCACCGTGGCCAGCGCCACCAGATCGAGGTCGTCCCCGGCGGTCCCCGCCCCCAGCGCGCAGGCGAGCTTGTAGGCGACTCCGGCTCCGCACAGGGTTGGGCACGGGTAGGAGCACAGCGCGGGATGAACGATGGGGCAGTCGGGCAGCGCGCCGTCGGCGCGCGGGGCGTGGTGGTCACAGACGACCACGTCCACGCCGGCGGCCCGGGCGACTGCGACCTCGTCGACGGCGGTGATGCCGCAGTCGACGGTGACGATGAGGGCGGTGCCGCGCTTGACCAGGCGCTCCACGGTGGCCGCGGCCAGCCCGTAGCCGTCCTCGGCGCGGCTGGGGAGAAACCAGCTGACCTGGGCGCCGAGGCTGCGCAGCGCCCGGACCATGATCGCGGTGGCGCACACGCCGTCGACGTCGTAGTCGCCATGGACGACGATGGGGCGCCCGGCGGCAATGTGGGTGCGGATGAGGTCAAGCGCCCGCTCGATCCCGTCAAACGCGCCGGGGTCATGGGCCTCGCGAGCGTCGAGGAAGCGCCGTGCCGCCGCCGGGTCGGCCAGCCCGCGGCGCACGAGGATCTGCGCGAGCACATGGCCCAGTCCGAGCTCGCGCTCAAGCGCCAGCGCCTCGGCGGCGTCATAGGGCGCCACCTGCAGCTGCGGAGACGCGCCCGGGGTGCCCGCGCTGGCCAGCCGCAGCGGCGGCCGGGGGTCCGGTTCCCGCCCCGTGGCGGTCTGAGGCGTGACGAGTGCAGCGGCCTGAGCCATCGCGCGCCAATGTAGGCGCCGGCTCAGACAGACCGGGCGCCCCGGCGAGCGCGACGGTCACCTCAGATGTGGATGGGCCCCGCCGCGCCCGCGCGCTCGCGGCGCAGGCCCTCGTAGTAGATGAGCCCGATCCCGATGAGCGCCCCGGGGATCGCCTCCAGCGCCGTGGTGAGGTGGGTGTCGTGGCGCCCGGGGATGGAGAACCCGTTGACGAGCAAGCCGAAGATCGCGGAGCCGAACAGCGCGCCCAGGAACGCGCCGACGATGCCGCCCCAGAAGCGGTCGGGCAGCCAGATGGTGAAGTGCCACAGGGCCAGGCCCATCATCACCCACGCGAGCATTCCCATCAGCGACGTCTCCCGTGGCGGCGGTTGCCCCGGCGCGGCTTGGCGGGGCCGCCGGGCTTGGGGGTGCGGGCGATGCCACCCTCCTCGGCCTCGTCGGGGGCGTGCTCGAAGTCCTCGCCGGCCAGCGGCTCATCCAGCTTCTCAGGGTCGATCGGAGGGGTCGACGACGGAGGCGGAGTCGGCGGAGGCGTCGGCCCGCCGCCCTGGGGCTGGCCCGAGCCACTGCCGCCGCCGCGTGCGCCGCGGCCACCCGCACCACCGCGACCGCCTCCAGCGCGGCCACCCGTGCCGCCACGGCCACCGGCGCCGCCGCGTGCGCCGGCGCCACGGCCGCCGGGCGCGCCGTTGCCGCCGGAGCGACCCGAGCCCGCGGCCTCGCCGTCGCCGTCGTCGGTGTGGGCGAGGCGCTTGGTCAGGGTCGAGGTGCGCCGCCGGGGCTCGGCCTCCTCATCGGCGATGTCAC
>DASXCN010000448.1:0-2854 GCA_036491155.1 Solirubrobacteraceae bacterium
TCGGTCTCATAGAACTGCTCGCTCGAGATCTCCGGCGGCGGCGCCTTGTACATGCGCAGGTCCATGGGAAAGCGCCCGGCGACCTGGGTGGCGCCCTGGACCATGACGTAGCGGCCGACCTGGTCGTGGCCGTTGCCGAGCCCGTGGGGGTGGCGACGGCTGGTGGAGTTCAGCAGCAGACGCGGGGTCTCGATGGCGTAGCCGCAGACCGCCACGGCGTCGGCAGCGACGAAGTGCGTATCGCTGCCGTTGATGTAGGTGACGCCCGTGGCCCGTCCGGTGCTCTCGTCGATCTCGACACGCACCACCATCGCGTTGGCGCGGACCTCGACGCCGTGCTCGATGGCGTCGGGCAGGTGGGTGATGAGAGGACTGGCCTTCGCGTTGACCTTGCAGCCCTGCAGGCAGAAGCCGCGGTAGATGCAGTGCGGGCGGTTGCCGAATCGCCCATTGGTGATCGAGACCGGACCGACGCGCATCTCGATGCCGCAGTCCTCGGCCCCGCGCCAGGCGACCGCGGCGGCACCGGAGACGGGATGGGGCCCATGGGGGTAGGTGTGGGGATCGCCCCAGGGCCAGTCCTGCCCGGCCACCGGCAACTCGCGTTCGACGCGCTCGAACGAGGGTTTGAGCTCGTCGTAGGTAATCGGCCAGTCGACCGCGACGCCGTCGCGGCTGCGGACCTCGAAGTCCGAGGGATGAAACCGGGGCACGTAGCCGGCGAAGTGGGTCATCGACCCGCCGACGCCGACCCCAGAGTTGTTCTTGCCCATCTCCACGGGGTCATCGCCGGCGATGATCCGTTTGTCGGTCCAGTAGATGGGGGACGCGCCCTTCTCGTCGGAGACCCAGTCACGATCGGGATCCCAGAACGGACCGCGCTCGAGGAGGACGATGCGCCAGCCCGCGCGGGCGAGCCGCTGAGCGAGGGTCACACCGCCGGCGCCGGCGCCGACGACAACGAGATCCACCGTGTCCGAGGGCCCGTAGCGGCGCATGCGGTTGAGGTTCTGCAAGCCGCGGCGGTGCGGATGCAGCAGCCACGCTGAGTCGTTGTCGGAGGGCATCCGGGTGACGCCCTTGACGAGACTGCCGGCCGTCGGGGTCATCGCGGAGGCGACTCGCGCTCGCCGCTGACAGGGTCGCGGTCAAAGTGCTCGGCGCCCTCCCATGCCTCGCGCTCGGCGCGCTCCAGATCAGGGCTGCCGAAGCGGCTGTAGCCCCGCGGATACGCCGGCCCGCCGAAGCCGATCTCGTTCCATGCCCACGGGTGCGAGTAGAAGCAGGCCAGCACGACGCGCATCACCAGCCCGAACGCTCGAGTGACGTTGAGCTCGTCCCACGCGCCACCGTGGAGGTGGCCATCGGCGAAGTCGGCGACGATGCCCAACTGCACCGCGGTGTCGGCGGCGGCGAAGGAGGCCGCCCCCGCCCGCTCGGCGGCCTGCTCGTCCAGTCCCTGTGCCACCAGGCGCCAGGCATCGCGGTCGTCGGGCATGTCCTCGAACTGGAACCCGTCCAGGTCGCCCTGGTCGTACTTCTCGTCGATGTAGTTGATCACTGGGATCCGCGGTTCGGAGTCCTGGGCGGTGAGCAGGTCGCAGAGGGTGCCGAGCGCGGACGCCTCGGCGGGGGAGAAGAAGCGGATCTCGGGGACGGCGTGGACGCGGCCGAGCACCATCTCGCGGGTGACGGGATCCCAGTGGCCGGCCTCCTGTAGCACGTCGAAGTCGGGGTAGCGGCCATGCATCTGAGGAGTGCGGCCACGGCGCTGGCGCGGCAGCTCGTAGGGGTCACCAGGACGCCCGTCGGCGCTCTGCTTGGGGAGGTGGTCGGCGCGGCGAAAGTCGAGCCCCACGGTCAGCGCTCCCGCTGTGAGATTCCCGCCAGCAGGGCGATCGCACCAACGAGCACCAGCGACCCGGGCGCCAGTAGCGGTGGACCCATGACCAGGTTGTAGGTCGGCTCCGAGAACCCGCCCGGCTTGCGCGCGACGCCCCGCAGATGCGTGTAGGTGCCGATCACGCCGTTCAGGGCGTACGCCGCACCGGCGGCTGGCAGCACCGTCCGCGCGGCTGCGGGTGAGCGCATGCCGGCCATCCCGGCAGCTGAGACGAGCGGGCTGGTGAGGATCGGGCTCCACATCCAGATGTCTCCGAACGACCCTTTGTAGTGCTCCAGGTACATCTCCACCCCAAGGGGCAGCCCGCTCAAGGCCGCGGTGGTGGCGAGCGTCTTCTGCATGCGGCCGGCTCGGAGGTTCCATAGCCAGCGCTTGATCGGTGAGCGCGGACGACGGGTGCGCATGTCAGCGGTGGACCAGCTCGTCGATCTTGCCCTTGAGCGCGTTGCGGATGATCTGGCCTCGTGCCGGATCGCCCGGCAACGCGTGTGCGAGCTCCTGCGCCTGCTCGAAGCGGATGTGGGGCGGCAGCGGCGGCACCTCGGGATCGGTGATCGCCTCGATGACCGCCGGTCCACCCGCCGAGAGTGCCTCGTCCCAAGCCGAGCCGACGGCGTCGGGCGACTCCACGCGGATGCCCTTGAGCCCGAGCATCTCGGCGTAGCGGGCATAGGGGAAGTCGGGCAGCGTCTGGGAGACCTCGAGCTTGGGATCTCCGGACATGACGCGCTGCTCCCAGGTGACCTGGTTGAGGTCGTTGTTGTGGAGCACGAGCACCACCAGCTGTCGGTTGGGCCAGCGGTCCTGGTAGCGGGCGAGGTCGATGAGCGCCAGGTTGCCGAGCATCTGCATGGCGCCGTCGCCGATGGCGGCGATCACGGGCCGGTCGGGGTAGGCGAACTTCGCCGCCAGCGCGTACGGCACGGCGGGGCACATGCTGGCCAGGGTCCC
>DASXCN010000449.1:0-2054 GCA_036491155.1 Solirubrobacteraceae bacterium
AGCGCCTGCGGATGGACGCCGACCGGCGTGGCCAGCACCGGCACGTCGCAGGCCAGCGCCTCGAGCACGGCCAGCCCGAACCCCTCGCGCTCGGACGGCGCCAGGACGGCATTGGCGGCGTTGACCCACAGCGGGACCTGCTCCGGCGCCACGGTGCCCAGCGTCAGGAGGGGGACGTCGCCGGCGACGGCGAGGGCACGGTCATAGCGCTTCTCGGGTCGCGCGGGGTCGGCCGCGAACAGCAGGTAGGGCCCCTCGGGCGCCAGCCCCAGTTCGCGGCGGGCCTCGGCACGGTCCAGGCGCCCGAACCGCGTCAGATCGACGCCGGCGGGCAGGACCGCGGGGCGCCCTCGCATGGCCCAGCGCGGGATCGCCGCCGCCATCGGCTCAGACACGACGGCGACGAGGTCGGACAGGCGCAGGCCGGCGAGGGTCACCGGCCGGGAGCGAGGATGGGCCAGATCGGTGCCGTGCAGCGTGACGGCACGCGCGCGGGCACGTGCGGCGAGCGCCGGCCACTGGGTCAGCCCGAAGTGGGCATGGACGACGTCGAACCGGTCGCGCCGGTGGCGGGCCCACAGCGCCCGCGCGCCGGCCACATAGGCGCCCGGGGAGAACGCGAACACCTCGACATCGGCCTGGCCGGTGCGTCGCAGCGCCGCCACCTGGTCAGCGACGAAGCTGCCCAGCGCCGGCCGCTGCGGCGAGGGGTACATGTTGGTCACGATCAGGGCGCGCACCGGTGGCGGCGAGCCTAGACGCCGCGCGCTGGACTCGCGGCCCCGCCGCGGCCTTTGGCACCATGGTCACCGTGCCTGGACCCGCGGAGCTCCCCGTGGCCGTGTTCGACTCGGGCGTCGGCGGCCTCACCGTGCTGCACGAGCTGCTCGTGTCGCTGCCCGGCGAGGACTACGTCTACCTGGGGGACACGGCGCGCTTTCCCTACGGCGAGCGCAGCCAGGCCGAGCTGCAGGGCTTCGCCGTCGAGATCGCCGACCATCTGCTCGAGGTGGGGGCCAAGCTGTTGGTGGTGGCCTGCAACGCGGCCAGCTCGGCGGCGCTCGACACGCTGGAGCGCCATCTGGAGCGCACCGGCCGTGACGTCGACGTGATCGGGGTGGTGGCGCCGGCAACGCAGCTCGCGGTCGCCCACAGCCACAACGGGCGCATCGGGCTGCTGGCCACGCCCGCCACCGTCACCAGTGGCGCCTATGAGCGGGCGGTATGGGCGGCCGACCGCCACGTGCACGTCGAGGCGGTGGCGTGCCCGGACCTGGCACCGATCATCCAGGGCGGGCTGCTCTTCGACGAGGAGATCGTCGAGACGGTGCGCGGGTACTGCGCCCCGTTGCGCGCGGCCGGTGTGGACACGGTGATCCTGGGCTGCACGCACTACCCGCTGGTGGCGCCGATGCTCCAGCGCATCCTCGGGCGCGGCGTGGCACTGATCACCTCGGGCGCCGGCGTGGCCCGCAGCGTCGAGCGCGCCCTGGCATCGCGCGGCCTGCTCAACCCGCGCGAGGGCGAGGGCAGCTATCGCTTCCGCTGCACGGGCGACGCTACCGCCTTCCAGGCGCTGGGCACACGCTTTCTGCAGATGCCGCTGGGCGAGGTGGTGGGCGTGGAGCTCGGCGCTCGGCTGGCGGCATGACGCCCCCGGAGCGCAGCTATGGGCGCGCGCCGTCGCAGCTGCGGCCGGCCGTCATCGAGCCCGGCTTCGTGCGGACCGCCACGGGCTCCGCGCTGATCTCCATGGGGGAGACCCGGGTGATCTGCACCGCGTCGGTGCAGGACGGCGTGCCGCGCTGGATGGCGGGCTCCGGGCGCGGGTGGGTCACCGCCGAGTACGGGATGCTTCCGGCCTCCACCGGGGAGCGCAAGCAGCGAGATGTCACCAAGGGGCGTCCGGACGGCCGCACCGTCGAGATCCAGCGGCTCATCGGGCGCTCGCTGCGTGGCGTCGTCGACTTCGAGGCGCTGGGCGAGCGCACGGTCTACGTCGACTGCGACGTGCTTCAGGCCGACGGCGGCACCCGCTGCGCCTCGATCACCGG
>DASXCN010000450.1:0-15601 GCA_036491155.1 Solirubrobacteraceae bacterium
GGGGCGTGTTCCGGCGCGTCCTGGGGCGTTGGGGGGGCGTTCGTCATCGTCGAAGTGGGGATAGTCTCGGTCTCGTTGGTCACGATTGCGGGGTCCCGACTCCGTCCAGGATTCACACTCTGTTCGAGCATACCCCGACACTCGCGGGCCTGATCACGCTCGGCGATTCAGTTGATGTGTCGCGCCAACAGTGATGCGCAGGGCGTTCAGGGGTACCAGACGCGGAACTCGACGGACCCGGCGATTCGGCCGCACCGCTGCCCGAGATGCGAGATCGCAATCCGCCGCCGTTGCGGGGAGCGTATCCCGGCCACAACCCCCCGGACGATCTCGAGCCACGCCCGCACCGCCCGCTTGTTGGACGCGCGCGGCATGCCCGCCGTCGCGAACGCCTCGAAGAGTTGGACGTGGGAGCGTCCGTAGTGGTAATACTGGAAAAACCGCCGCTTCGGGGCGGACTTCTCCGTGTACATGATCGCGGCTCCCGCCACAAAGCTGAGTGCATGCCCACGCAGTTGGCCGCGCCAGAAGAAGTCGGTCTCGTCTCCGCCGCGCGCGTACCCCTCGTCGAAGCCACCCAGCTCGTCATAGACCGCGCGCGAGAAGCCGCAGTTGGCTCCCTGCGGCCATTGCAGGTAGTTCAGGTCGTTGCGCAGCCCGTCATCGGGCACGCCAACCGGCCTCTGCTCCGAAGTCACTCGCACGAGGCGGCCTCCCACCAGGTTGGCGCCGGCTGTGAACGCCTCGCCCATCGCGGCAAGCCACCCCTCGTTGACCTGGTCGTCGGCGTCGCAGAGCAGGATGTACTTACCACTGGAGCTCTGCACACCAATGTTGCGCGCATGGTTCACTCCCTGACGCGCGCTCGCGTCGCACACCGTCACCGGAAGCGCGGACGCGGAGTAAGCGGCGGCCGCGGCAGCCGAACCGTCACTGGACCCGTTGTCGGCAACAATGATCTCCCAGCTAAACGAGACGTTTTGGCGCCGCAGCGCCTCGATCTGCCGGCCGATGAGATGTGCCGCGTTGTAGCATGGGATGACCACGCTGAGGTGCACCCCAGAGTCAGCGGTGATCGTCACGGGTTCGGGCGCCGGCGCTGCCGGGGGAGAGACGGTCATGACGCCAACGTTAGCGGCCCCCAGCGGCACCCAGGGTGTGTGCTATGGTGAGGCGCGATCATTGCCATGAACGACGCAATGATGGACTGGATCGCGAGACTTGTTGGGTGGTGTCGCAGGGACCCCGGCAGTTGTGTGAAGTGCGGCATGAGATTGCTCCGGTCGCGCTGTCCTCAACGAGCTTGAGCTGGATGTCACAGCCCGAGAGCCCGTTGGAATTCCACCGAGACCTCCGAGATGCTGTCAGCTAACGGTGAACTAAAACAGCACCATCGTGCGGCTGCCGACGCTGATCTCGTCGCCGAACTGCGCTCCACTCTGCTCGACAGCGTCGGGGACGCTGTCGGGGGCTGGCGCGCTGCCCACCTGGTCGACTACCCGGACCATTACAACGTCGGGGATGCCGCGCTGTGGCTCGGTCAGCGGGCCGTGCTGCGCCGGCTCGGGATTCGCGCGGCGTCAGTCTCGACCCGGTCCACCTATGACCGGAGGCGCCTGCGCGGCGACGATCCGATCGTCCTGCTGGGAGGCGGCAACCTCGGTGGTCTGTACCTCACCCACCACCAGCTCAAGCTTGCCGTCCTGGCCGACTTTCCCGGGCGGCCTGTGGTCCAACTGCCACAGTCGCTGCGTTTCGCGGGAGAGCAGCAGCGTGACGAGTTGCGTCGCGCCGTCGCGCGGCACGGCGCAACCACATTGATCCTGCGCGATCAGCAGTCCTTTGAGCTGGCCCAGCGTGAGTTTGACTGCCCGGTCCGTCTCGCGCCTGACATCGCCTTCGGGCTGGATCCGCTTCGCGCTCGTCGCCCACGCACCCGGGTCGCGGTCCAGGTTCGCACCGACAAGGAGTCCGCGGGGACGGCTCGCAGCGCGGGGCTCGAGGCATTCGACTGGCTCGAGGCGCGACCTTACGAGTACGTCGCGGCGTGCCAAGGCCTGCATCGGCTCGTCTCCCGCGCCGCGCGGCGCAATGACTCCCCGCCGATGCACGCCGCGTTCCTCACCGTCTGCGACATCTTCGCCAAAGCGAACCTGCGGCGCGGTATCGCGATGCTTTCCGCCGGCGAGCACTTGGTCACCGACCGGCTGCACGGGCACATCCTGGCCTGCCTCATGGGCGTCGACCACGTGGTCGTCAATGATCAGTACGGCAAGATCGAGGCGATGTGGCATACCTGGACCAGTCGCTTCTCCTGCGCCCGGTTTGCCCCCACCTGGGCCGAGGTGGATCAGGTGCTACCGAGCGCGAGCACATTCATGCCCGCCGCGCAGGGCGCGTGACGGCCGCTCTGAAACGCATGACGCGAAACCTGCGCGCCCGGATCCGCCGTGCGGTGGCACCGTCTTTAACCGGTCACAGCGATCGCGAGCCGACGGTGTCGATACTCATCGTGGCGTTCAACGCGCCTCGACACCTGCTCCGCTTGTTTCGCTCGCTGGCGCAGACCTCCGGCGTCGAGTACGAGGTCGTGGTGGTCGACAATCGGTCCCGGGCTATCACGCGGTTGCTCCTCCACATGCTTGCGTCCATACGCGCGATCAACAGCCTCACGCTGCTGGATCGCAACACCCTCTTCGCCGGCGGGGTCAACACCGCGCTGAGGGTCAGCAGCCCCCACAGTCGCTACGTGCTGCTGCTGAACCCCGACATTGAGATCCGGGACCCAGACTGGCTGCGGCGATTGCTCGAGGTGCATGCGCGCGGGGCGACGAGCCTCGGCCTTGTCGAGGGAGGACCGTGGCCCCGAGCCGACGGCTACTGTTTTCTCATCGACAGAGACCTGTTCGACGGGCTCTCTGCCGACTTTCATTGGTGGTGGGGTGTGACCAAGCTTCAGGCCGACCTGCTGCAGACAGGGCACACGGTGAGGGCGGTTCGCGACCACGACCATCTGATCACCCACGCCGGCGGTGGGAGCGGACCGCCGCCGCGCGACGCAAGGGGCATGCAGACCGACGACGCCACCGTCCGTGACTGGTTCGGCGGGTCCCACGTGGCCGTGATCGATCGCCTGTGACCGTTGGGGAACGCACACTGATCGTCGAGCCGCCCGCCGCGGATCTCGAGATGGTCAGCCGGTGCGGCCTGTGTCAAGGGCCGCTGACGCCGTTGCACATGCGCTTGACCAGTCACACCGATGGTCCATGGGCTCTCTCGGAGTGTGCGGCCTGCGCAACCGCGTGGCTGTCTCCGCGCTACACGCGACGGGCGATCGGAAAGGCGTACAGCACTGAATACCAGCCCTACAACGCGGCCCCCCTGCGTTCCGTGCCGCGCTCGGCCGGCGAGCGCGCGCTGCGCGCCATCGCCGACGCGCATCTGGCCGGCACATACGGCTACGCGCTCCCCCGTTCCCGCGGGGGCACGCTGGGCGCGAAGGTCGCCCCTGCGACCACTCGAGCGGCCGATCGACTGGTGCGACATGCTCCCGCCCCATTCGGGAGTCAGCGCCTGCTCGATGTCGGGTGCAGCAACGGCGGGTACCTGGCGCTGATGCGTGAGCTCGGGTGGGGCACGGCCGGCATCGAGCCCGACGAGGGGGCGGCGACTCAAGCACGGAACCGTGGCCTGAGGGTGCGCCGCGGTGTGATCTCAGACCTCTCCCCGGAGATCGATGGCACGTTCGACTACATCACGCTCGGGCACGTACTGGAGCATGTCCACGATCCAGTACTCGCGCTCGATTCGGTTCGCAGCGTCCTTGCCCCTGGCGGTGTCGTTTGGATCGCCACCCCCAACCTGCGCTCCCTGAACCATCGGGTCTTCGGGCGCCACTGGCGAGCGCTCGATCCTCCGCGTCATCTGGTCTTGTTCACTCCCCGGTCCCTGTCGGCATTGCTGCGCCAGGTCGGGTTCACCGACGTGCACCAAGCGCGGCCGATCGCCAGTGCAGGGTGGAACATTCGCGAAAGCCTCGGGGTCGTGGGGCTGCACCGCGGCGCACGCCAGATCGCGAGGGTGGGCGGCACCGTCGTCAACGCCCTCAGCTATCGCCGATGGGTGCTGGCCGACGAGATGGTCTTCATCGCCCGTCTGCCGCAGACGCCTGTACCGGCCCAGAAGCGGTGAGCTCGCGGTAGAGCTCGGCGGTCTCGGTGCCCACGCGATCCCAGCCGTAACGCCGCGCGACCGCACTTGCAGCCGCCGCGCGCACCGCGTGGTCTGAGTCGCGCATCGCTTCGAGGGCGGCCGTCAGGCCCGCGGCGCCCTCGGGGAAGAGCTCGCCGGCGCCATCGCCCGCCAACTCGGCGGCGGTACCGACGTCGGGCGCTACCACAGGCAGGCCAAAAGAGAGCGCCAGGAGCAGCGCGCCGCTGGAGAACACGTCGCGGTAGGCCAGGACCGCCGCGTCGGCGCACAGATGCAGCCCCGAGACCTCGTCATCGGGCACCTCGCGCAGGTCCAGCACCACCCGCATGTCATCGGCGGCGGCGCGCCGCAGGTGGTCGGCCTCTTCGGCCACCACCGGCTTGCCGGCGATGATCAGGCGCACGTCGGGAGCGTCGAGGCGGCGAAACCCGCTGACCAGATCGGTGAGCCGCTTGTAGGGCCGCACCTGCCCAAAGGCGAGGAATGCATAGGCATCGTCCGGGATTCCCAGCGAGCGACGGAGTTCTGCGCGGGTTCCCGTGGGCGCGCCGAACAGACCGACGTAGTTGCCGTGCGGGATCACCGTCACGTTCACGCGGTGTCCCCACTGCGCCCGGATTCGCGCTGCCGCGTACTCAGAGTGCGCCACCAGGGTGTGGCAGATCCGGCTGACCGCGCGGGACAGCAGTGACTCCAGGCGCGGGCGCACGGGCTCGTGGGGCCGGAGGTTGTGCACGGTCCAGACCAGCTTCACGCCGCGAATTCGCAGCCACGCGAGCAGGGCAACCAGCCGCCCGTGGCGGATCACCGTCCGCGCAAAGCCGCCGGCGCCGCCCGGTGCGCTGGGGGCGATGAACTCGAGCCAGTGCAGGTGGACGAGATCGACGTCGCGTCCGCGCCCGAGGCGCCACAGCGCCGCCGTGTCGGCCGAGGTGACCTCTACACCCGCGGTGGACAGCGCAGTAGCGAGCAGCGTCAGGTAACTGGTGGCCCCGGGGCGCTGCAGTGGCACCTGCGCCACCCGCAGCAGGTGGTGTGGCACACCGGCTCCTGACGCTACGCGGTTGGGGCCCAACTCTCTGCCCGCGGCCACGCCGACCGGGGCGGCGCGGTCTCGCGCTCGCGTCGTGTCGCCTGGGCGCGTCGTGGTGCCCCCAGGGCGATCCCGGCGAACAGCCACGGCAGGTAGTTGTCAAACGCGTACGCCAGCGGCGCGAAGTTCGCCTGCACGAACCAGGCCACCGCGATCGCGATCAGCCCGAGCCGCCACGGCTCGAGGCTGGGCGGTCCTCGGCGACGGAACGGGGCAACCATGGCGGCGCCGAGACCGAGCAGCCACAGGCCGAGTCCCACCACGCCCAGTTCGGCCAGGTTGGACAGGACCACGTTGTGGACCTCGCCCACCGAGGACAGCGGGTAGGTCTTGGCCACGTGGTAGAAGCGAGGGCTGGCGGTGGGGAACGCGCCCCAGCCATAGCCCAGCAGCGGATGGCTTTCGGCCATGCGCAACGCGGCGGAGTCGGAGTTCAGGCGATCCCACACCGGTTTCTGGGCGCTGGCGCGGCTGTCGAACTTCGCCCGCAGGCCGGGGCTGACCACCAGCGCCCCCCCGATCAGAACCGCCCCGGCCACGAGCGCCACGGGCAGTCGGCGCCGGATCTGGCGCGAGCCCAGCGAGGCCAGGATGACTCCGGCGGCGGCACCGGCCCACACCTGACGGGTGAGGGTGAGCACCAACCCCAAGAGGGAGAGCGCGGCGATGGCGATGACCGCCCGGCGCACCCACGGCGGGCGTGGCCGGTCGAGCAGCATCACCGCGGCCACAGCGCAGCAGAACATGGCCAGACCATCGGCGCCGGCCTCCAGGAACGGCCCGCGAGCGCGGCCGTCGTGGATCCCGAGCGCCGGGTTGAGGATGAACTTGGGGAAGACCAGCGAGTGCGGGCCGATCATCTCGAAGAAGGCGGTGGCTCCCAGGTAGGCGCCCACGACGGCCAGGGTGCCGAGCAGGATCGTCCGCTGGCGGTCGGTGGCGAAGGCCGCCGGGGCGACGAGGTAGAGCAGGAAGGGCACGATGCCCAGCCGATCGAGCAGCTCAAAGGACGCGTGATGCTGGGAGAGCGTGTTGGCCCATGCCGACGAGCCCACGGCGTACAGCACGAGTAGGGCGAGGACCCAGTGCACGCGGCGGATCTGGATGCGCGGCGCGTCGGCCACCACGAATGAGCGCACCACCACCGACAGGATCCCGGTGATGATGACCACGCGGTCCAGCGGTCCTGGCACGTGCAGGAGGCTCCAGTTGCCGGAGAAGATCGACATGGCGAGCCCCACCGACAGGATCCACGCCGGCTCGACCGCCGCCATGGCGGCGATGAGCGCCATGCCGCCTGCGGCGCCCGCCGCCACCAGCGGGAACGCCTTCGTCGACGTTCCAACATGCGGCGCGGCCGCGCTGGCCACGAGGACCGCTAGGACCGCGGCGAGCGGCAGCGACAGCCATGCGGCCGCCCGAGCTGCTCGGCGAGCGGTCATACCGGCTCAGCCGGCCACCGCTTGCGGCGCAGGTTGGCCACCAGCAGCACGAGCGCGGCTCCCAGCAGGAGGCCCGCGGCTGCGCCGACCACGCCGTAGCGCTCCGTGATCGAGTTACGGTCGCTGGTCGCGGCCGCGGCGGGGTTGAGGACCTGGATGATTGCGCCGCGGCTCGATGTCGAGCCGGTGGTGAACTGCTGGCCCAGGGCGTTGGCCTGCAACTGTGCGACCTGAGAGGCGACCTTGGCCTCGCGCCGGCGCTTGCCCGACACCGAGCCCGGGTTCACGCTGTTCTTGCCGGCCAGGCGGCCGCTCTCGGAGGACAGCTGATCGGCGGTCCGCTCGGCGTTCCGATACCGGGTCAACAGCTGGTTCGATGAAGTCTCGCCCTGATTGAGCACGTTGATGTAGTGCCGCAGCGCCGAGGTGGCAGCACCCGCGAGCGCGACCGCGCTCTGCTGGTTGGGCCCGGTGGCATTGATCGTGAACGTCGGGCTGCTCGGCACCGCCGAGGAGCTCAGACGCGAGGCGATCGCGGCATGCGAGACGTGCATCCGGCGCGCAAGCGGGTTGACGACGAACTGGCTGGTGACCTCGCGGCTGTAGGCCGAGGCCAGAGTCTGCTCAGCCAACGCGTAGCCAGGGGTCGCCTGCGAGTTGATGTCCGGCGCGCCGACGTTGATCGTGGTGGACGCCGTGTAGGTGGACGGTCGGCGCAGCCCGAGGGTGATCCCAGCCGCCGCCAAGACGACCACGGGGAGCAGCGCGAGGATGGGGTAGCGGCGCAGCGCGGTGCCGAGGCTGACGCTGCGGCTGGCCGGAGGCGCCGCGGGCGCGGCGGCCGGCGGGGCCGGCGGAGTGGCGGGCGGGCCGGAGCGGCGGCGGCGGCGGGTGGTCCGCTCCTCGCCGGCTGACCCCTTGGCGGTCGGCTCGTCGCGGCTGGCGCGCTGGGCGCCCCGGTCGTCGCGGCCCGCGCCATTGGCGGGCTCGTCGCCGCCCGTGCGCTCGAAGACGAACTCCTCCTCGCCGCTCTCCAGGCGTTCCGGTCGCTTGTCGCGCCTTCTGTCGGATTGGGTTTGGCTGGTGTCCATTTAGGCTGAATGCCTTTCCAGTTCGTGGTTCATCGTTCGAAGAGGGCCCGAAGCCCATAATGGGCCGCCGGCGTGGGCCTCGATCTGGGCCACACTGGCCCTGCGCGCCAGATCCCGGTGAGCGGCACGATCACGTGGCCGCACTGCGGCCACAGCTTTAGAGCCTACCCAGCGGTGTGCACCTATACGCATCGATCAGGTTAGAGCGACCTTAATGACACAGTCCGGCGAGCCCACGTGGCACCGAGCAGGCGGACGAAGGTGAACCCGGCCAACAGGTAGCGGCGGGCCAGACGGCGAGGCTCGATCGCCAGCCGGAAGGCCCATTCCATCCCGACGCGCTGCAGCCAACGGGGGGCGCGCGGACGGACTCCAGCGAGGACCTCCACCGCGGCGCCACAGCAGATGATGGGCCCGGAGACGACGCCCTTGAGCTCGTGCGCCAGTTGCTCCTGCTGGGGGGCGCCGATGCCCACGAAGGTGAGGTTGGGAGACGCCGCCTTCAGGCGCGCGGCAAGCTCGCTGCGCCGCGCGGGATCGTCCCAGCCTGGGGCGAGGTCATCGACTAGCGCCACGCGGTTGTGGTGCGCAGCCACGTCGGCCAGCCGGGCCGCGGCGTCGCTCGGCCCGCCCAGGATGGCAACGCTGAACTCCGTGTCACTCGAGACCAGGCGGTCGACGAGGTCGATCCCGGCGATCCGTTCGGGCAGGGGCGTCCCCAGCATGCGCGAGGCCGCCACGATCGGCCACCCGTCGGCCAGTTGGAGATCGGCTCGCGCCATCGCGTCGCGCGCCTCCCCCGAGGTCTGCACAAGATGGAGGTGGTTGATGTTGGGTGTCACCACCACGGCGGCGTTGTGTGCCCGCGCGGCCTCGGTGATCCACGCCACGGCGTCACTGAGGTCCACGCACGAGAGGCGCAGCCCGCAAAACTCGAACGGCCGGGCCTCGCTGGCGCGCTCGTGGCCAGTCACCGGTTGTGTGAGTGCAGTCACAGTTCAGATCCCCCGTCGATGTAGAACGTACGGAATGGTCCGCAGCAGGATCTTGAGGTCCAGCCACACTGACCAGTTGGCGCCGTATAGGTAGTCGATCTTCACCATTTCGTTCATCGGGATCCGCGAGGACCCGAAGATCTGCCACAGGCCCGTCATGCCCGGCTTCACCGCCAGACGGCGACGCTGCCACCCCTCGATGAGAGCATCCTCATCCGGAACCAGAGGACGCGGACCCACCAGGCTCATGCTGCCGCCAAGGACATTGAGCAGCTGTGGCAGTTCATCCAACGAGGTGCGGCGCAGGAACCCGCCGAGGCGCGTGATCCGTGGATCATCAGTGATCTTGAACAGACCACCCTCGGCTTCATTGCGGTCACGCAGTTGACCCTTGATCGCGTCAGCGTCTTTGACCATGGAACGGAACTTGAGCATCAGGAACAGTTCACCTTGGCGCCCGATGCGCCGCTGACGGAAGAACACGGGACCCCGCGAGTCGAGCTTGATCGCCACGGCCATGAAGATCAGCAGCGGAGCCAGCGCCACCAGGCCGGCGCCCGCGCCGAGGATGTCCATGGCGCGCTTGAGCGCGGCCGAGGACTTGGAGAAGACTCCGTACTGGCGCACACCCAGCAGGGTGATCCCGTCGACATCCTCGAAGGTGGACGAGGAGCCCACCACCTCAAGCAGGCGCGGGAGCACGCTCACCTTGATCCCGAGCGCCTTGATCAGCCGAATGGCCTGGAGGATCTCCTCCTGGTCATGGCTGTCAGGGGCGATGATCACGCGCTCGACCTGGTGGGCGACGATCACCTCGGTGAGGTCCCGGTCGGCCAGGGGCGACCCGTTGCCCCCCTGGGCGGTCGCCTGCGGCTCGTCAAAGCGCAGCGGAGCGCGGCCGACGACGACGGCGCTGACTCCGGGCGACGTCTCCAGCTTGTCGACGATGCGCGCCGTGTCGGCGGGGGCGCCGACGATCAGGCAGCGCTCGGCCGGCGTGACCTTCCTCACGACCCTGCGGGCGAGACCCCGGCCGACCGTCGTGAGCACAAAGGTCATCAGGGCCAGCGTGAAGACCTGAGGACGCGTGAACCACCCGTGGAAAAGGACATCTTCGGTCAGCCAGACGGTCAGCGCGTAGAGCACTGAGAGGTAGATGAGCGACGGCACCTCGTCCAGCGTCGTCTTGCGCACCACGTGCTGATCGCGGTCATAGAGGCCGACAGCCTTGGCGGCGAAGATGACGAACGGCACGAGCAGGAGCGCCGTGAAGCGAGGGCTCATGCCCGGACCCCAGACGGCCGAGTTGACCACGAACAGCACCGACACCACCGCGGCCACGACGTCGGAGATCCCCAGCGAGCGCCGGAGGATGCGGTCGCGATCGCGGGCGCCGGGCAGCCGGGCAGCGCCGCGCGCACCCGGGACCGTCTCCCACACCGGCGCCTCGGCGAAGTCGGTGGCGAGCGCCGAGTCGGCGGTCGCGGGGATTGCACGCGCATCGTGTGCGCGCGTGCGTCCGGGCGTGGTGGCGCGCCGGGGGCGTCGCCGGACGGGACCGGTTGGCCGCCGCGTCTGCTGGGTGCTTTCCGCGTCTGCGCTCAAGCGCGATGTGCTCCAGTCAAGGGGTTTGTCGATCGGACCCAACCACGCGACCGGCTGGACACACGGCCGGGACACCGGGCCCGCCAAAGCGGCCAGGTGTCAATACCAACAGTTACATCGAGCAGAGGTTGCGGTGTGACCATCGTGTGCATTGGGTGACCGTGTGTGGTTGGCAGTGTTCGTGCGAATAGGCACACGCATCTTCGTGCGCATGTGCACAGACCATTCGTTCGTGCGCTTAAGCACACGCTTCTCGTCCCGTCACAGGCGACGGGTCGGGCTCAGGACACTCCGGTTATTTGTGGTACGTGACGGCAGGCGCAGCAGGAAGCTGCGGAACTGGCTGTAGTGGCGGCGCGCCACCTGCCGATTGGACGCGAATTTCTCGACTTCTGGGAACTCGCTCTTCCCCGAGCTGTAGGCGAGCTTCCCACCTGCTTGTGCCGCTGGATCATACGTTTAGCACACGCGTGGGCCATGGACAAATGTACGAATGTGATTTGACAACCCTGGGCCCGGGGGATAGCGCGGAAAGCCGGATATTCAGCAGCATTGATGGGGTTTAAGAGTCCGGATTTACACCCACGTGGGTGGAACCCAACCTGACAATGGCAGCTGGCAGGTGACCGCTGGACAGTGCCTGAGCGGTCGGTGACGGTGTATCAGTTCGGCGAGATCCCGAAGTGCGGAACGGCCCAGCCGACGATCTTCTGGAACGCCGGCGCCGCCACCGATCCACCGTAGATCGAGCCCTGGGGCTCGTCCACCATCACCGCGACAACGAGCTTGGGATCGCTGGCCGGCACCATGCCGATGAACGATGCGATGTACTCGCTGCTGGAGTACTTCCCGTCGACGACGACGTTAGCGGTTCCCGTCTTGCCGGCCAGGTCGAAGCCGTGGATGGCCGCGCCTGAGGCGGTCCCGCCGTCAGCCAGCACGCCGCGGAGCATGTCGCGCACCTCCGCGGCGGTGTTGGCCGAGATGATCCGATGTCCGGCCGGGATCGGCTGGGGCTTGCCGCCGATCGCCTGGACGACGTGGGGGCGGCGCAGGATGCCGCCGTTGGCGATGGCCGAGTAGGCGGTCGCCATCTGGATCGGGGTCACCGATTCCCCCTGGCCCATGGGCAGGTTGCCCATCGACGAGCCCGAGTACTGGGACGGCTTGAGCACGATCCCCGTCTGCTCGCCCGGTATGTGCGAGCCGGTGGTGGAGCCAAAGCCGAACTTCTGCACCCAGCCGGCGAAGCGGTCCGCGTTGAGGCGCTCCCCGATGAGATCGGCGCCGATGTTGCTGGAGACCTTGAGGATCTGCGCGGTCGTGAGCGTCTCGTAGCCGTGGGACTCGGCGTCGTGGATCTGGCGGTCGGCGATTTGCAGGACCGGGGGAACGTCAAAGGACGTGTCCGGCGTCACCACCCCGTCCTGGAGCGCCCCGGCGACGGTGATCGCCTTGAACGTCGACCCCGGCTCGTAGCTGTCGGCGACGGCATGGTCGCGACCGGCGGCGCTGCGGACGGCGTTGGGGTCGTTGGCGTTGACCTGCGGCCAGTTGGCCAGGGCCAGGATCGAGCCGGTGTCAGGGTTCATCGCGATCGCGGTGGCGGCACGCGGTTGATACTGCTCCCCGACCCCCGCCAGCACCTGCTCCACCTCGTTCTGCAGCCCGGCGTCGAGGGTCAGTTGCAGCGTCCTGCCCGACTGCATCGGGCGGACCTCGTCGATCGAGATCGGCTGGTGGATGGCGTCGTTGACGATCCGCCGCTCCCCCGCCTTGCCCGAGAGCACCGAGTTGTACTCGTACTCGAGTCCCGCGTCGCCCTCGCCCGAAGAGTGGACGCCGCCCAGCACCTGCGCGGCGGTCCAGTCGCGCGGATAGACGCGTTTGACGTCGGGAACGCTGGTGACGCCGTTGATCGGCTTGCCGTCGAACTTCAGCGCCAGGATCGACTGCGCCGCGGCCGGCGTGATCTCGTGGGCGACGACGACGTAGCCGCTGTGCGGCTTGGTGATGGCTGTAAGGACCTTGAGCACCGGCATGTGCAGCAGCGGAGCCATCGTCTGGGCCATGACCATCGGATGGCCGCGCTTAATCAGATATGGGTCGGCGATCACGTCGGCGGCCGACTCCGACAGGGCCAGCTGCACGCCGTTGCGATCGGTGATCGCCCCCCGGGTGGCCGGAATCGGCACGTTGGTGATCTGCTGGCTGATCGCGGCCCGGTGGAGGCTGCCCGCCCTCACCACGCCGAGATAGCCCGCGCGGGCCACCGCTGCGGCGAGCAGCGCCAGAAAGACGACGAAGATGTAGCCGACCCGCCGGTCGATCGCCACCATCTAAGAGCCCTAGCCGCCGGCGGGGGCCGCGCCCGCGCCGCCGCTGGTGCCCGACTGATCGGTGGTGCCGGCCGCGGTCGTCGGAGCGACCGGGGTCTGCGGGGCGCTGGTGCCCGTGGCGGCCGAGGTGTCGGTGGGCGCCGTCGTATCGGTGGCGGCGGTGGTGTCGGTCGGCGCCGTCGTGTCGCTGGTGGCGCTCGTGTCGGTGGGAGTTGACGTGTCGGTGGAGCTGGTGGGGTCCGAGGTCGTCGCGGCGGTGCCGGCCGTCGTGCCGTCCCCGGTCGCCGAGCTCGTCGCCGTGGCGGCGGGCGTCAGGCCCACGCCGGTGTTGACCGATGTGCCCTGCGGGGCCGCGGGGGCGCCGATCGTGGGCAGCGAGGCGAGGAATGCGGTGTCGTTGGGGCCATGGATGCTGTCCGCGGCCCGTTGCGCGCCGCCCGCGCTCGAGCCGGCGAAGCGGAGCTGGTCCGGCGCGGGCATGAGCATGCCCATCTGCGCCGCGATGCGCTCGATGCGCTGCTCGTCGGAGAGCCGGGAGACGCCCGCGCGCAGGAGCTCGTTCTGCCCCTGCAGCGCGGATCCGCGCTCGAGCGAGCGCCCGATCCCGGCGTTGAGCTTGAGAACCTCCACCTGCATGGCGACGATCCCGGCCAGGAGCAGTCCCAGCAGCGGAATCCACACGCGGCCGCGGATGATCCGGTCCAGCAGGACGTGATCAGGCAGCGAGCGGACGTAGGCGGCGGTGCGCAGGCGCCACGGCGTCCGGGCGGCCGAGCCGGTGCTCCGGCGCGACCGGGAGGTCCGGGGGCGCGACGGGGCGGTGCGCTCACGGCTGGGGGCGGTCCGCTCCCGGGTCGGGCGGGTGCGCGTGGGCGGCGGGACCGCGATGACACCGCCGGCCGCCATCCCGCCCGCCGGTCCGGAGACCCGGCGCGGCGCGGTGGGCGCCACGGAGCGGCGCACGTTGGAGCGATGGCCCGAGCCGCGGCCCGAGGCGGGCCGTGCCGGCGCCTCCGGGCGCGCACGGCCCGACGCAGCCCGTGCCGGCCCCTCCGGGCGCGACTTCTTGGTGCTCCCGCGGGCAGCAGGGGTGAGGGCGGATGGCGTCATGTGCGGGCGACCTCCAGCTTGCGAGCGGCGCGCAGATGCGCTGACTTGGATCGGGGGTTGGCGGCGACCTCGCCCGGCGTCGGCGCCACCGCGCGGCGGGTGAGCAGCTCGGCCTCGGGCTGGCGTCCGCAGACGCAGATCGGCAGCTCGGGCGGGCAGACGCAGCCGCGGGCCCGGGCGGTGAAGAAGCGCTTGACCAGGCGGTCCTCCAGCGAGTGGAAGGAGATGGCGGCCAGCCGCCCGCCGGTGCCCAGCAGGTCCCAGGCGATCGGCAGTGCCTCCTCCAACTGCGCCAGCTCGTCGTTGACGGCGATGCGGAGCGCCTGGAAGGTGCGCTTGGCAGGATGGCCGCCGGCGAACTGCGCCGGCACCGGGACGGCGGTCTTGATCGCGTCCACCAGCTGCTGGGTCGAGGCGAACTCGTCGCGCCGGCGCTCGCGGCCGATGGCGCGGGCGATCTGGGAGGCGAATCGCTCCTCGCCGTACTCGCGCAGGAGCCTGGCCAGCCGCCGCTCGTCCCAGGTGTTGACGACCTCGGCGGCGGTGAGCGGCTGCGACGGGTCCATGCGCATGTCCAGCGGGGCGTCGTAGGCGTAGGAGAAGCCGCGCTCCCACGTGTCCACCTGCATCGAGGACATGCCCAGGTCCAGGTACACGAGGTCGGCGCTCAGCCGCTCGCAGCGCAGCTCGTGCAGGGCGGTGACGAAGTCGGCGCGGATGAAGCGCGTCTCGCACTGGACCTCGGCGGCCAGCGCGGCGAAGCGCTCCTCGGCCAGCGGGTCGCGGTCGACGCCGATCAGCGTCCCGGCGGGGCCGAGCCTGTCGGCGATGAGCCGGGCATGGCCGCCGCCGCCGACGGTGCAATCGACCGCGGTCTCCCCCGGGCGCGGATCGACCAGGTCGATCAACTCGCCCGCGAGAACCGGGATGTGCGTCTTGGTCATGTCAAGAAGTGTTGCCAAGGCTCGCTGCGAGGTCGGGGATACGGGTCAGGACGTCCTCGAAGTTGTGGGCGTAGCGGCCGCGGTCCCAGACCTCCAGGCACTCGCCGGAGCCGGTGACCATGACCTCTTTGCTGAGGCCGGCGTAGTCGAGGAGCGGGGTCGGGATCATCACGCGATTGGCGGCGTCGAGCTCGGTGTCAAACGAGGCGTTGAAGAAGAAGCGCTTGAGCTCGCGGGCCTTCGGTGAGAACGGGTTGAGCCCCTCGAGTGACGACTGCGTGAACGCGTCGTAGGCCTCGGGCGTCCAGATGGCCACGGTGCGCGGCGCGCCCTCCTCGACCTCGTGCGACGGGGCCAGCACCACGCCGTCCGACAGCGCTCCGCGGAACTTGACCGGAATGGTCAGCCGGTGCTTCGCGTCGAGCGCGTGTTCGAAGGATCCGCGGAAGGTCAAAGAAGCTCATACAAGGGCTTGAAAGCTCAAAACCCGGGTGGCTGGGTGGGAGGAGCCCTGCCACCCGGGTTCCGGAAGCGACGCCCACACTATCCCACTCCCTCCCACAATGCAACCCAAATGGCACCTGATGCCCCACAATCTGGCCCACAGCCCGTGCGGACCGCCCAAATCCCTGACCGCTGCGGACGATTCGTGGGTGGGACGGGCTCCGACAGGGTGCCCGTATCGCTGCACGAACGCGTGCAGAACGCCGATCTGCGGACCCGGCTTGCATTTCGCGGGCGTTTCCGTCCGCGGCGTGTGCTCAGATGCC
>DASXCN010000451.1:0-2411 GCA_036491155.1 Solirubrobacteraceae bacterium
CAGCGGCCGCGACACCTCGCCGCGCCGCTGCCCCACCACCAGCACCGCGGGCAGTGACTCGAGCCGGCGGGCCAGGTAGAGCAGGAAGCGAACCGAGGCCGGGTCAAGCCAGTGCGCGTCGTCGACGAGGAGTGCCACCGGGCCGCGGTCGCAGTGGTCGGCGATGAGCCAGTACAACCCGTGCAGCACTGCGGCGGCACGATCGGGCTCAGGCGCGGCGTCGGCCTCACCCCGGAACACCGGCGCGGCGAGTCCCGCCGAGCCCCGGAAGGCGTCGGGCCCGGCCGCGGGCGCCAGCAGTTCGCGCATGGCGGCAAACGACGACTCCATCGACACGTCGTCGCCGCGGGCGCGCAGGCACTGCATGCCCAGGGCAGCGGCACGCTCGGCGCACGCGCCCAGCAGCGCGCTCTTGCCGATCCCGGGCGGACCCTCGATGACGATCAGCGCGCCGCGCCCGGCGCACGCGGCCGCCAGCAGGCCGTCGAGACCCGCAAGCTCCGCGCCACGTTCCAGTAGCGCGCCGTCCCGGTGCGACTCGCCCACGGTCCGGAATCCTACGGATTGCTGATATTTGGCACACGAGACGGGGTTCTGACTTGACGCCGACGGTACGTAGCGAAGAAGATCCGCACCGCAACGGTTTTTGGCCGATCAGGAGGATCGGGGGCCGGCCAGGGTGGGCATTGACGCTTATGGGCGAACAGAAGAGTGGAGCAGGATGCTGAGGCAAGGCGTTCGCCGGCGAGAACGGGATCAACCACAGGGCGTTCAACGGCAACATCCGCCACCTCGGCCCGCTGCCGCTGGGCAAGTACACCGTGGCCTTCTCCGCCGCGGCGCACGACCTGCACTCCAAGGCCTCGACGTTGCGCTTCACCATCGTCAGCTGAGCTCGGGACATCATTTGTCCCCCCGCGCAGCGGTGTTCGCCAACGGACGCCGGGTCGGTTGACAGGTCCCTCGCGCGGACGAGAATCCGGCGCCGGCGAGAGAGGAAGGGGTTCTACATGCAAACGTTTCGCCTGCGTTCGCTGCGTGCGTACCTGTACCTGGCAGGAGCCGCAGCCATCATCACCGTCGCCGTGGCCGTTCTGGTCTCCAACGGCGCCGTGGCCAGTGCCCACACCAACCGGGCGCTGGTCAAAGACTCACAGCGTCTGGCCACCGTCAGCCCGACCATTCCGGCCAAGGTCGGTTGCTCGACGCTGACCTCACTGACCAGCCTGGTCACCATCCCGCATTACCCGACGAGCCTCGACTCGGCCACCGACGTGGCCGCCGCCGGTGGCAACCCCGAGTACTGCGACGTCAAGGGGATGATCGCTCCCCAGACCCACTTCGAGATGAAGTTGCCCGTGACCACGTGGCAGGGCCGCTACCTCCAGAACGGGTGCGGCGGCTACTGCGGGACGGTCTCTGCCCAGACGTTCCCGGCCTGCGACGCCCAACTGGGCGGCGACTTCGCGATGGCCACCGACGACGAGGGCCACACGACCTCCAACGGCCTGGGCGGCGCCGGGTTGTTTGCCTTCGATAGCCAGAAGCTGCGCAACGAGTACGGCTATGAGTCAGAGCACGCGCTCGCGGTCGTGGCCAAGACGATCATCGGGGATTACTACGGTCAATCGCCGAACTACTCCTACTTCGACGGGTGCTCGGACGGCGGCCGCGAGGCGATGGAGGTGGCCGAGCGCTACCCCACCGACTTCAACGGGATCATCGCCGGGGCGCTCGAGAACATCGCCGGGCCGCTCAACGCGGAGCTCCAGACCTGGGACTACCGGGTCAACACCGACGCCAACGGCAACGCGATCCTCACGTCGGCGAAGCTGGCGGCGCTGCACAACGCGGTCATCGCCGCGTGCGCCGGAGATGACGGGGTGCCGGGCGACGGGATCATCACCGACCCTCGCAATTGCCACTTCGACGTGGCGAGCGTGAAGTGCCCCGCCGGCACCGACAACGCCAACTGCCTGACCCCGGCGCAGGTGACAGTCGCCGACGACCTCTACCAGGGGCCGGTCGACCCACAGGGCCGCCATCTCTACCCGGGCGGTTTCGCGTTCGGGTCCGAGAGCTCATGGGGCGGCTTCCAGCTCCCCGCGGCGCCGTTCGGGACGACGGTCTCGTCCAAGACGGCGCTCGTCTACGGCGGCCTGTCGCTGCCCTACCTGCGCTACCAGTACCTGCCGCCGGGCCAGCTGGGTCCCGACCCGGACCAGTGGAGCTTCAGCGACAAGACGTTCCGCTCGCTGTTCCCGGTGGCCAACACGTATGACGCGATGGACACCAACCTCAGCGCGTTCCGCCGCCACGGCGGCAAGCTGATCATCTGGCAGGGGTGGGCCGACCAGGCCATCCCCGTGTTCGGGACGATCGACTACTACGACACGCTGGCCAGCCGGATG
>DASXCN010000452.1:0-6919 GCA_036491155.1 Solirubrobacteraceae bacterium
GCCGGGGTGCTCATCTCCGCGAAGCTCGGGTTCATGAAGGAGAAGTTCTCGGCCGCGAACGGGGTCAGATCATCTCCTCCGGTTCCGGCGACGGCGAGCAGCACCCCCGCCCCGACCCGAGGATCGGACATGTCCTCACCGCGGCTGGCGTTCTGGTCAAGAACGCGTGCGCCGAGCAGAGCGCTGGCCGTCGTGGCACCCCAGGAGTGCCCCGCCACGGCGATCTTGCCCCGGCTCAACCGGCCGGCGAGACCGGGGACAGAGTCCTCGATGACATCGAGCTCATCGACAACGCGCGTGAGATCCTCGATGCGGAAGCGCCAGATGGCCGGAGTCCGTGGATCATCGGCGGTAAGGCCCAGGGTCCTGGAATCGAGGTGGGTCGGCTGCAAGACGACGAAGCCACGTGCGGCCCAGAACTCGGTCAGTGGCGCGTAGCCATCCATCGATGAGCCGAATCCGTGCGAGAAGACGACGATCGGCAGATCGCCCCCGGTGGTCGGCGCGGTCACGCGGACCTGGAGATCCTCGCCTCGGGCCGGGGCCTCCAGCACGACGGGACGGACCGAGATAACCGGCGTCGGTGTCTCGACCGCTGCGGTCGCAGTCATTGGCTCGGTGTGGGTCATGACGGATGCTCCTTTGGCGTGATGCGATTGGCGGGGGCCGGCCATGGGCCGGTGACCGGAGAGCTAGACTCCACAGGAAGTGGAGAGGGTGCCCACATCACTGTAGCGCAGAACCGGGGACCCTCCCCACTTAACTCGTGAGCCAACCAACGCTAATGCCAGAAACCCCGCCTCGACGCATCGATGCAGAGCGCAACCGCGAGCGGATTCTCGCCGCAGCGCGCGACGCGTTCGCCGACCCGGAGGCCGACGTCTCAATGGCTGAGATCTCACGGCGTGCCGGAGTCGGCTCCGCCACGCTCTACCGCAACTTCGCCAATCGCCGTCAACTGCTTCAGGCGCTCTACGTCGATGAGATCGACGCCGTCTGTGAAGCCGCAGCCGCGAACGGCGCAGACACCCCCGGAGCCGGCCTCACTGCATGGCTACGCCGCTTTTACGCGTACTTCACCAGCAAGCGACTCGTCGCCGCCGAACTCCTCAAACACTCCGATGCGGACGATCCAGTATTCGGCGCGGGCTACGCGCGCGTGATCGCCGCCGGACGACCACTTCTGCTCGCGGCCCAGGCCTCCGGCGAAGCCAGGAGCACTCTCACTCTCGAGCAGATCCTGGACATGGTCGCCGCCATCGCGAAGATCCCAGGCGATAGCAACTACCGCGAGCCCATCCTGAACGCGGCACTCGACAGTCTCCGGCCGGTCACGGACGGCTGAACGCCCAGGCCATCGGCCTCCGACCGGCTCTGACGATGGGCCAGCGCGTCGCCCCCGGCGCCCTCATCCGGTGGCGACGCGCTGACGGGCGTCCGTGACCTATGCCGCGGGCGCGGGGTGAATGTTCTGATTGACGCGGAAGACGTTGTCCGGGTCGTACTGGGCCTTCACGCGTGCGAGACGGTCGTAGTTGTTGCGATAGGTGGCCCGAACGCGCTCTTGACCCTCGTCCATCATGAAGTTGACGTAGGCCCCACCGGCGGAAAACGGATGGGTCGCGTCCCAGTAGCCGACGCACCAGTCGCGGATGTCATCGGCGTGAGCGGGATCGGGATCGACGCCGAAGATCACCTCGGCCCACTGCGTGTCTCGATAGCTGAAGGCGGTGTCCGCGGAGCCGACGTCGTGCGCCGCTCCGTCGATCGGGTACAGATGCATGGTCGAGTGCATGCTGGGCAGCTTCTGTGACCACTCCAGGTGCTTGGCGATCAGTTCATCGGAAAGCTCGTTGACGAAGTCGGCCCGCCAGTAGCACTGCAGACCCTTCGTGTAGAGCCCATCGAAGAGGCTCTGCAGGACGGGATGTGGCATCGGTCCGACGCCGTGCAGCAGAGGCGTACCGACATCATGCACGGGCGCGAGCAGCCTGGTCGCCTCCTCCTCGGACCCGTCGATGCACCACATCACCGCGGCGACCTTTCGCATGTGCAGCTCGGCCGGGAACATGTCCACCGGCGGCACCGTCATCGATGCAAAGAAACCGCCGAGGTTGCGCGGCGCGGCCGGCAGGAACTCACGATAGAACCGCATCACCTCGGGCAGTTGCTCGATCGGCCAGAACGTGGGTCCTGCCATGACGGTTGCGCCCAGCGGATTGGTGCGGAACTCAAATGCCGTGACGACACCAAAGTTGCCGCCCCCGCCGCGCAGACCCCAGAACAGGTCCGGGTGCTCGTTGGCGTCGGCATGGACGAGAGATCCGTCGGCGAGCACCACCTCGGCACCGACAAGATTGTCGATGCTCAGGCCGAGACCGCGGGTCAGATGCCCCAGGCCGCCGCCGAGGGTCAGCCCCCCGACCCCCGTCGTCGAGATGATGCCCGAGGGCACGACGCACCCATGCTCGGCGGTCGCGCGGTCGACGTCGCCCCAGGTGGCGCCGCCGCCGACGGTGACGGTGCCGGAGCTTGGATCGACCACGACATCGGCCATGCGCGAGAGGTCGATGACCACGCCGTCGTCGACGACGCCCAGGCCGCCACCGTTGTGACCACCCCCGCGCACGGCGATCGCCACGTCGTGGTCTCGGCCAAAAGCGATCGCTCGGGCGACGTCGCCCGGGCTTCCGCATCGGATGATCAGCGCCGGATGGCGATCGATCATGCCGTTGTGAACGGCTCGGGCCTCGTCATAGCCCGGATCCGTCGGGCCGATGAGGTTGTCGCTGAGGTCAGCGAGATCGCGCAGTGCGAGATCGCTGAGGGATGACGTTGCGGTCATGGAATGGTCCCCGGTGTTTGATGGCGAATGGTCCGAGGCGCACCGTACGCCTCGGCCACGGCGTCGTCATGACCTGAGCTGACCTACTTTCGGTCGGCCCGGAGCCCCGACGCCGCCGCTGCGATAATCAGATCTGACTATCGGGGGTCCAGTGGTCGCGATGCCTCAACTGCCAGGTCAGCTTCGGCTGACACCGTCGTTTCCGTTCGCGGGCCGCGCGCGCGAACTGGCCATACTGCGGGCGCTCGTCCCACGAGCGGACGGCGAAGCGCTGCGCTTCGCGCTGGTCGGGGGCGAGGCGGGCTCTGGCAAGAGCCGCCTGGTTCGTGAATTCGCCCACGAGGCCGCGGCGGACGCGCTCGTCTTGTACGGCGCGTGCGATCCGGTGGTGCGCCGGCCGTACGGGCCCTTCGTGGACGCCCTGGAGCAGCTTGTGCGGCGGCTGGACGCCGAGACAGTCCGTGAGGCGCTGGGGACAGTCGGTGGCGAACTGAGCCGGCTGTTGCCCGACCTGCCCGAGCGGGTCGACGGGCTGACCGCTCCCGTGGCAGCGGATCCCGACACCGAGCGCCATCGCCTGCACAGCGCGGTCGCCGACCTGCTGGCCGCCGCCGGGCGACGGATTCCCGTGTTGCTGGTGATCGAGGATGGGCACTGGGCCGACACGCCGACGTTGCTGCTCCTCCGTCATCTGGTCCGTGGGGCGGCGGACGCCCGCGGTCTGGTGATCACCACGTTTCGCGACACCGAAGCCGAGGTTCCCGAAGCGCTGTCGGCGGCCCTGGTCGACCTGCGCCGGTCCGAAGGCGTCGTGCGGATGCGCCTGGCCGGACTGAGCACCGAGGAGGTCTCGGAGTTCGTGCACGTCGCGGGCGGCGACCGTCTCAGCGCCGATCTCGACGAGGCGGGGCGGGTCCTGCACGACGTGACCGGCGGCAACGCGTTCCTGCTCACCGAGCTGTGGCGGACCCTGCTTGACCGCGAGCCGGCGCTGAACCTCGCTGCCGGGCTTGTCGATGCCTTGACCGGGATCGACAGTCCGGAGGGCGTGCGCGAGGTCGTCGCTCAGCGACTGACGCGCCTTGACCCGGCGACCGCATCGCTGCTGGAGACCGCCGCGGTGGTGGGGTCCGATTTTGAGCTCTCGGCCATCGCCACGCCCGGGGTTTCCGATGTCGATCTGCGCGCGGGGCTCACCGAGGCGATTGCGCACGGGATGGTCGAGGAAGTGACGTCGCCGCCCCTGGGTTATCGCTTCACCCACGACCTGGTCCGGCGCGCCCTCTATGACCGCCTTCCCGGGCTGCGCCGGGCTGAGCTGCATCTCAAGGTTGCCGAGGGCCTGGCACAGACTCAGGCGGACCGGCGGCCGGGAGGGCTGGCTGCGCTGGCCTACCACTTCACCGCGGCGGCGCCGGTGGGCGGGCCGGCCCGCGCGATCGAGTACTCGCTCTTGGCCGGGCGGGCGGCGCTGAGAGCGCTGGACTTCGACGAGGCCGAGTCGCGGTTCGACGCCGCTCTGGAGCTTGGGATCGATGACCCTCGACGCCGGGCCCAGACCCAGCTGGAGCTGGGTGCCGCCCGGTTCCGCGGCGGCCGATCCGACGATGCCATGGCTGCGTTTCGCGCCGCCGCGCAGCTGGCGCGCGAGCTCGAGGACCCTGAACTGCTGGCTGCGGCCGCCATCGGGTTCGAAGAGGCGTGCTGGCGACCGGGGATCACCGATGCGGGTGCCGTCGAGCTCCTCGAAGAAGCTTCGCGGACGCTCCGCGCCGACGACTCCCAGCTGCGGGTCAAGCTGCTGGCCGGGCTCAGCCGGGCGCACGCGTTCCTCGGCGACTACTCCCAGAGTGCGGTCGCCGAGCGCGATGCGATCGCCATGGCGCGGCGCCTCGGCGATCGACTCGGCCTCGCAACGGTGCTGATGCGGTCGTATTGGTCGCACGCGCAGAGCAGCCTTGGGGACACCCTGGAGATGCTCACGGAGGCAGTCGCGTTGGCCGAGGAGCTGGGCGAGAGCGATCTTCAGGCCGAGGCCATGGAATGGCGCGTGGCGGGATTGATCTCGCTCGGAGATCTCACTGGCGCCGCGAGTGAGCTCGCCGCCGTCCAGGCGCTGGCCGCCCGCGTACGTCAGCCCTTCCCGCTGCACGTGGCCGAGCACTATGCCTCCACGCTGGCCCTGTGCGCCGGCAATTTGCCCGAAGCCGAGGCGGCAGCTCGCCGCTCCCACGAGTGGAGCCGGCTGCTCACCGGGCGCGCCGCATCGGGGATCTACGGGATCCAGATGTTTGGGATCCGGCGCGAGCAGGGGCGCCTGGCAGAGTTGGCGACGGTCATCCGTGCGTTGGCGCGCGGCGACGCTTCGCTGGGCACCTGGCGGCCGGCCTTTGCCGCGCTCCTGGCCGAGCTCGGGATGGAGGACGAGGCGCGCCACGAGCTGGAGCGCGTGCGCGAGGAGGGTTTTGACGGGCTGCGTTCCTCCCTGTGGGTCGCCTCGCTTACCTATCTGGCCGACGCCTGCGCGATCGTCGGCGACGAGCGGCTTGCGGCGCTCATCTATCCGGAGCTGGTCCCGCTCTCGGGCGGCAACGTGGTGGTGGGGCACGGCGTGACCTGCTACGGCGCCGCCGACCGGTTCCTCGGTCTGCTCGCGACCACGCTGGGCGATCATGACCGCGCAGTCGCCCACTTCGAACGGGCACTCGCGGTCAATCGGCGCATGGGAGCGACGACCTGGACCGCTCACACACTCTTCGCCTACGGCCGGACCCTACGTATGCGCGCCCGTGATAGCGACGCTCTGCAGGCGTCCGAACTGCTGTCCGAGGCGGCGAGCCTCGCCGCCCGTATCGGTATCCCCCTCCTCGTGACACGAGCCCGCGTCCTCGGCGCTCACGTCCAGCCGGAGGTCACTCCGCCGGATGACCTGTCCTGGCGGGAGGTCGAGATCCTGCGTCTGGTCGCCGCCGGCCTCAGTAACCGGCAGATCGGCGAAAGGCTGTCGATCAGCGGGCACACGGTGGCCAACCACGTCCGGAGCATCCTGCGCAAGACGGGCGCCGCGAATCGCACCGAGGCGGCCGGCTATGCCTACCGCAAAGCCCTGGCGGACCCGGCCGACGCTCGGTAGGATCGGCAGATGCCCACGTACATGATCGAGCGTCGCTTTGCTGAGCAGCTCGAGATGTCGAGCGAGGACGTGACCCTCCTTGAGGAGATCAACGCCGACGAGGGTGTGAGCTGGCTGTTCTCCTTCCTGAGCGCCGACCGGCATCGCACCTACTGCCTCTATGAGGCCCCCAGCCCCGACGCGATCATCACTGCCGCACGGCGCGCCGGAATACCGGCCGACGCGGTGACGGAAGTCCAGCGCGTCACCGCCGACACTTTCCGCTGAACTGGCTAGCCGTCTTTGGAGGCGGTCTGGGCGAGCGCCTCCTCAAGCGCGCCCTTGCCGCCGGGCTTCCCGGTGATCGCCAACTCCGGGGACCACGTGGGGACGCGGCCGGCGAGCGCTGCGGCGCGCTTGCCGCCCGCGACCTCGATTGGCGCACGTTGACGGAGTTGGGCGAGCAGCCGGGTGCTGTACTCCTGCGGCGATTCCTCGGCCGCGATCGCGGGCCGGTCGAACTCGAAGAAATCGACGCGCACCTGCGGGCGCGCTCTGGGAAACCGCGGGATTGCGACGGTGCCCATGCAGGCCACTCCGATGATCGTCGCCTCGGGCACCGCGCGCGCGAGGTAGCCGATGCCGCTACGGGCCCTGAGCGCCCTACCCAGCGAGCGGGTGCCCTCCGGGTAGATCCCGATACATGCGCCGTTGCGGAGCTCCTCGATCGCGCGGTCAAGCGCTCCGGTGTTGCCGGAGCCACGCTCGATCGGGACCTGCCCCATCCTGGTCAGCACCGCGCCGAGCAACTTGTTCTTCCACATCGAGGACTTCGCCAGCGCCCTGATCTGCCGGCGGTCCATCGCGGCGATCCCGGTCGTCACCGTGTCCCAGTAGCTGTCGTGGTCCCCGACGACAAGCAGCGGGCCCTCCAGCGGCAGCAGCTCGACGCCGGTCACTTG
>DASXCN010000453.1:0-3712 GCA_036491155.1 Solirubrobacteraceae bacterium
GCGGGCGAGGTCGATGAGCGCCAGGTTGCCGAGCATCTGCATGGCGCCGTCGCCGATGGCGGCGATCACGGGCCGGTCGGGGTAGGCGAACTTCGCCGCCAGCGCGTACGGCACGGCGGGGCACATGCTGGCCAGGGTCCCTGACAGCGCCGCCTTCATGCCGGTGCGCATGCGCAGGTGACGCGCCCACCAGTCGGTGGCCGAACCCGAGTCGCTGGTGAGGATGACCTGGTCGGGCAGGCGCTTTGAGAGCTCGTGGAAGAGCAGCTGGGGGTTGAGCGGATTGGCGGGCTCATGGGCCTGGGCATCGAGGATCTCCCACCAGCGCGCCACGTTGCCCTCGATCGTCTCGCGCCAGCCCCGGTCGGCCTTGCGCTGCAGCAGCGGAATGAGGGCGCGCAGGGTCTCGGCGCTGTCGCCGACCAGGTTGAGCTCCATCGGGTAGCGGATGCCGATCATGCGCGGGTCGATGTCGATCTGGATGCCGCGGGCCTGCCCGGGCTCGGGCAGCCACTCCGCGTAGGGGAAGCTTGAGCCGACCATCAACAGCGTGTCGCAGCCTTCGATCATCTCGTAGGTGGGCTTGGAGCCGAGCAGCCCGATGGGCCCGGTGACAAACGGGATGTCGTCGGGGACGGCAGCGCGGCCGTTGAGCGCCTTGGCCACGCCCGCGCCGAGCAGCTCGGCGACCTCGAGCACCTCCTTCTCGGCACCGATGGCGCCCTGGCCGATGAGCATCGCCACGCGCTCGCCGGAGTTGAGAACGTCCGCGGCACGCTGCAGGTCGGCGTCACGAGGGCGGATCACCGGCTCAAGGACGCCGACTGACGACGGGACTGCCCCGTGAGCTCGGGGCGGCGCTGAGTACTCCGACTCCTGGATGTCGTTGGGCACGATCACACAGGTCACCGAGCGGGTCACCTTGGCGATGCGCATGGCGCGGTCGATAAGGTGGGCCGCCTGCTCGGGGGCGACGCATACCTGCACGAACTCGCCGGCCACGTCCTTGAACAGGCTGTTGAGGTCGACCTCCTGCTGAAAGTTCGAACCCAGCGCCATCCGCGACTGCTGGCCGACGATCGCCACCACGGGCGCGTGGTCGAGCTTGGCGTCATACAGGCCGTTGAGCAGGTGGATGGCCCCTGGGCCCGAGGTGGCCATACACACTCCCACCTCCCCGGTGAGCTTCCCGTGCGCGCAGGCGGCCAGCGCGGCGATCTCCTCGTGGCGGGTCTGCACGAAATCGATGTCGTCCTCGAACTCGTGAAATGCACCGAGCAGGCCGTTGATGCCGTCGCCCGGGTATCCGTAGATGCGGTTGACGCCCCACTGCCTGAGGCGATCGAGCATGAAGGCGGCGACGGTTTGGGACATGCGTGTCAGCTCCTTGTGAGTCGGAGTGAGGATGGACGGAGCACGAACTGTCTTGGCCGGCGGCTACCCAGTCACCGCATGACTACCCAATCGCCGCGCGAAGACACTTCGGCGGTCGGGCGCCGGACAAGTGACGCTCACAGCCGCGGGAGCACTTCATCGCGGTAGGCGGCGAAGAACTCGTCCTGCTGGGGTCCGATCTGGTTGACGTAGAGCTCGTCGAAGCCCGCGTCGGCGTAGGCGCGGATGGCCGCCAGGTGCTCGTCGATGTCGGGGCCGCACGGCACGTCGGCGGTGGCCAGTTCCTCGGTGACGAGCTCACTGGCCTGCTCGAAGTGGGCCGGGGTGGGGAGAATTTGCGCCAGTTCGCCGGGAAGGGCCTCGTTGGGCCACAGGTGGTGCACAGTGGCGCGCGCCGCCGCCGCGTCGTCGCCGTAGCAGACCTTCAAGCCGCCCTGGACGGGGCCGGTCCCACCCTGGGCGCGGTAGCGATCGACCGATTCCGCGTCTGGGCCGACTGTCGCGTACCCATCGCCGATCTGAGCGGCCAGATCGACCCCGCGCGGGCCAAACCCGGAGACGATGATCTGGGGCGGAGTCTGCGGGAGGTCGTAGATGCGGGTGTGCTCGACTCGGTAATGGCGGCCCCGATGCGATTGCACGCCGCCGGCCCACAGGGTGCGGATCAAGGTGATGGCCTCCTCGAGCATCTCCAGGCGTTCCGCCGCCTCGGGCCATCGGTCGCCGAGGACGTGCTCGTTGAGCGCCTCGCCGGAGCCGACGCCGAGACTGAGCTTCCCGTCCAGCATGACCGCCGAAGTGGCGGCGGCATGGGCGATGATCGCGGGGTGGATCCGCATGATCGGGCAGGTCACCGCCGTGGTCACCGGCAGCCCGAGGTTGGCCTGGGCGATGGCGCCGATGGTGGCCCACACGAACGGGCTGTGGCCCTGTGCGTCGTTCCAGGGATGGATGTGGTCGGAGATCCACAGGCCGTGGAATCCGGCGTCACGCGCCTTGACCGCCTGGGACACGAGGTCCCGTGGGCCCCATTCTTCGCTGGAGAGGAAATATCCGATGCGCATGGGGTCCGCTTTGCCCGCGGATGTGTCAGATCACCATTTTTTTGCCGGCGGGAGTGGCGACGACGGGATGTGACCATGCCTGGCGCTCGGCGTCATGCATTCAGTCCTCGTCGCGTGCGAGATCCTCGACGGTGCGCCCTGACCGCACAGACTCTGGCTGGGTGCTCTCCGGGTTGCGCCGGGCGTCGGCAGTCTCGTCGCGGCGCTTGATCAGCAGCCACTGCGGTTTGGCGCCGTCGCGCGTGCGCTGAAGCGTCCAGCCGCCGGTGAGCTTGTGGCCGTCAAGCCAGAACGCGGCGTGCCCAGCGTCGAGGGCCTCGGCCATGGAGCGGTCCTCGTCGAGGTTGTGATAGGTCCCCTCGTCCCAGACGATGACCTGCCCAGCGCCGTAGTTGCCCTCCTCGATCGTTCCCTCAAAGTCGGCGTAGCCCAGGGACCGGCACGTTGACCAGCCCGAAGCTCAATGAGCCGGTCCATAGCGAGCGCGGCATCGCTATCTCCCCTCCAAGCTGGCCGCCAGGGCCGCCTCGAGGTCGGTGTCGCCGGCGGGCTCGGGCGCGTCGGGCAGATCAGGTTCCTCCCCGCGCCCCTTGGCCCCGATGAGGGCCAGCACGCGCTCGCGATAGGAGTCGGCGAACTTCGAGGGGTCAAACGCAGCGCTCAGCGAGTCGACGAGCGTCCCCGCCATCTTCACCTCTCGCCGGCTAGGCTTGCGGCTCGGCGACGGGAGATCCAGGGAATCGGCCTCGACCAGTTCGGCGGTGAAGCGCATCGTGTGCAGCGCGATGACGTCGTCAAGGGCGCGGACCGCCGCGAGGTACTCGCGGTTGTGAAAGACCCAGCGTCCCAGGCCGACGCGCTCGGCGCGCCGGAGCGCGTCGTGCAATAGGCGGTAGGCATCCTGGCCGTCCTCGCCGGCGCCCAGGTAGTACCCGCGGTCGTAGTACACGGGATCGATGTTGTCGGCGCCCACGAACTCCTCGAGCTCGATGTCCCGGGACTGCGCCCCGCGGCGGCGTCGATCTCCTTCTGGTCGAGCACCACGTACTTGCCCTTCTCGACCTCGTAGCCCTTCGCCACCTGATCGTAGGGCACCGCCTTGCCCTCCTTGACGCAGATGCGACGGTGCTCGATCTGCGCGCCGTCCTTGGCATGCACCTCATGAAAGTGCACGCTCTTGTCCTCGGTGGCGGAGTGCACCTTGATGGGCACTCGCATGAGGCCGAAGGTGATGGTTCCGTTCCAGATCGAGC
>DASXCN010000454.1:0-3722 GCA_036491155.1 Solirubrobacteraceae bacterium
GAGGAGGGTGTGGTTGATCGTGCCGAGCCCGGGGCGCGCGGCGATTACCAGCGCCAGCCCGAGCACGCGTGCCAGGTCGCGGACGTCGAGGTCGGGCCCCAGCGGCACGAGCAGACCGCCCACGCCCTCCACGACCGTCACCGACCCGACCCCGCCCACCCGAGCGCGGGCGCGCACGCCCTCGGCCAGTGAATCAAGGGTCGGGGGTGCGGATCCGGCGAGCTCGATCGCCAGGTGCGGCGACACCGGCGGACCAAAGCCGGCCAGGACCACCTCGGCCGGCGAGCACCCGGCGGCGCGGGCCAGTAGCTCGTGATCGGGCGGCCAGTCGGGGTCGGTGGGGTCCTCGAGGCCGGTGATCATTGGCTTGACCGCCCGGACCTCGGCCCCCAGGGCGCGCAGGCGGGCGACGATCGCCGCCGCCACCACGGTCTTGCCGACGCCGGTGTCGGTGCCGGTGACAAAGCATCCGCGCAGTTCCGCGCTCATGGGCACGGCCGCCCGATGGCCGGCTACGCGGCGCGGCGGACGGGCTCGGGCGCCTCGAAGTCGAACACCCCGCGCGATGGAGGCGGCTCATGGGGCGGCTCCGGGGGGCGCCTGGCCGGCGAGTCGGCGCCCCGGTCCTGGTCGCCGACCGACGCCAGCGCCGGCTCGACCTCTGACCGCGACGTCGCGACGCGGCGGGGCGCGATCCCCAGCGAGCGCGCCACCGCTCCGAGGGTGCGCGTCGCCTCGACGAGCTCCTCCTCACGATGGGTGGCCATCACGGCCAGGCGCAGCCGCGCGGTCATCGCCGGGACGGTCGGCGGACGGACCGGTTGGGCGCACACCCCGCGCGCCAGCGCGGCCTCGCACATGCGCACGGTCAGCTCAGCGTCGCCCACGAGGACCGGCACGATCTGGGTGGTGGAGCCACCCACGTCAAAGCCCTCCCGGATCAGCCCGGCGCGTAGCGCCGCGGCGTTGGCGGAAAGCTTGGCCACCCGGCGCGGTTTCTCCTCAAGCAGGTCAAGCGCCGCCAGCGCGCCGGCCACCGCCGGTGGCGCGAGGGCGGTGGAGAAGATGAAGGGGCGCGCGGTGTTGAGCAGGTAGCGCGTCATCTGGCGATCGCAGGCGGCGAAGCCTCCGTAGGAGCCGAGGGCGTGTCCCAGCGTTCCGACGATCACGTCGACCTGGTCCTCGAGCGCGGCTTCGGCGAGCGCGCCGCGTCCGCCGGGTCCCAGGGCTCCGGTGCCGTTGGCCTCGTCGACCACCGTCCGCAGCTCGTGTCGCTGGGCGATGTCGATGATCTCCTCGAGCGGCGCGAGGTCGCCGTCGTTGCAGAACACGCTCTCGGTGACGATCAGGGTGCCCCGCCCCTCGGCCTCGCGGACCCCCCATTCCAGGTGCTCCATGTCGCCGTGGTCGTACACGAACACGTCCGCGCGCGAGAGATGGCAGCCGTCGACGAGCGAGGCATGGTTGAGCTCATCGCAGAAGACGACATCGCCGGGACGGGCCAGCGCGGCGATCGTGCCGGTGTTGGCCAGGTACCCGGACCCGAAGAGCAATGCGCTCTGGCGACCCGTGAAGGCGGCCAGGCGATCTTCCAGCCGGCGATGGATGGTCATCGTGCCCGAGGCCACGCGCGATGCCCCGGTTCCGACCCCCCACCGCATGGCGGCGTCGGCGGCGGCCTCGCGGACGCGCGGGTGGTCGGCGAGCCCGAGGTAGTTGTCGGAGCACAGCAACAGGACCGGCTTGCCGTCGAGCAGGACGTGCGGGCCCTGGGGTCCAGAGACGAGACGGGCGCGGCGGTGCAACCCGAGGGCTTTCAGCTCATCCAGCCGGGCCTCGATCTCGATCACGGGTACGCAACATAAGACACGTACCGGACGACAGACCGGGAAGACGGTCAGGCGACGTCGGCCCGGCGAGCGGCGGCTTCCCGCGTCTCGCGGCCCTGGCCGCTGTTCGGCGCGCCGTCGGGCCGGGGTGGCACCGACCCCTTGGCCGCGAACTTCAGCTGGGTGGTGGGGTCCCAGAGTCGGACGTCGAGGGATGGCGGATCGGCCTCGGCCCGCGGCGCGGGCTCCAGCACGGCCGACACGATGTCGGGGGTCTCGCCCGCCAGCCACCCCGAGCGGTTGTCGGGCCGGGGGTTGGCGCCGTTGTCGGCGTGGGCCGTGACGTTGAGCCCCAGCTCGGTGAACATCGCCTTGTCCTCGTCGGGCGTGTTGCCCAGCGTGGTCAGGAAGTTGCCCATCATCACGCCGTTGAGCCCCGCCTTCACCGCGGTCGCCTGGAGCTCGCCCAGGTTCTCCACGCGCCCGCCGCAGAGGCGGAACAGCGCCTCGGGGAGGATGAGGCGGAAGATCGCTATCCACTTGACCACGTCCCACGGGTCCATCAGGTCACGGTCGCCGAACTTGGTGCCGGGCCGGGGGTTGAGCAGGTTGATGGGCACGCTGGTGGGATTGATCTCCGCCAGTTGGAAGGCCATCTCGACCCGTTGTTCGTGGGTCTCGCCGAGGTTGAGGATCCCGCCGACGCACGTCTCCAACCCGGCGTCGCGGACCGCCTCGATGGTGCGCAGGCGCCCCTGGTAGCGAACCGTCGTCGAGACCTCGGGGTAGTAGGACTCGGCCGACTCGACGTTATGGTGCACGCGCTGGATGCCCGCGTCCTTCAGCGCCTTGGCCCGCTCGCCCGACATGTGGCCGATCGAGACGCAGCGCTTGAGGTTGGTGTGCTCGGCGACGAGCCGAGCTCCGGCCAGCACCTTCTCGAAGTCGCGCTTGGACAGCCCCTGTCCCTGGGTGACCATGCAGAAGCGGTGAGCGCCCGCCGCTTGAGCCGCCCGCGCGTGCTCGAGGATCTGCTCGGGCTCCATCATCGCGTGCATCGGCGTCTCGGCCTCGGCGTACTTGGACTGGGCGCAGAAGCCGCAGTCCTCGGCGCAGCCGCCGGACTTGGCGTTGACCAGCGAGCACATGTCGGTGGAGTCGCCGAACCGGTCCACGCGAGCCTCCCAGGCGCGCTCCACGAGCGCCCCAATGGCGAGGTGGTCCTGAAGCTCGCCGAGGCCCAACGCCTCGGCCGGCGTGATCAGCGGCGGCATCCGGCCCTGCAGCCTAGAGATCGGGGTCGACGCACGCGGCGCGGGCCCGCCACCGAGCGCGGGAGCCCCAACACCCAAGTCTCTAAGATCGCTCCACGATGCCCGATCGCCTCTACTTCACCGACTCCGACGAGGCGAATGCGCTCATCGCCTCGGATCCGATGGCCCTGCTCATCGGCTTCGCCCTGGACCAGCAGGTCTCGGTCCAGAAGGCATTCTCCGGCCCGCTGGCCCTCAAGAAGCGCCTCGGCTCGATCGATGCCGGCGCCGTCGCGGCGGCCGATCTCGAGCCGCTGTTCCGCGAGCGCCCGGCCATCCACCGCTTCCCCGGCTCGATGGCCCAGCGCGTGCACGACCTCGCCGTCCACATCCGCGACGAGTACGGCGGCGACGCCGCGCGGGTGTGGACCGACGCCGCCGACACCGATGCGCTGCGCGCCAACCTCGCCGGGCTGCCCGGGTTCGGCGAGATGAAGGTCAAGGCCCTGGGCTCGGTGCTGGCCAAGCGCTTCGGCGTGGCCGCCGCCGAGGGCCTGGTCCCATGGCATCCGACGCTCGGCGACGTGGATTCGGCGCAGGCCCTGGCCGACTACCAGGCGGCCAAGCGGGTACACAAGGC
>DASXCN010000455.1:0-2543 GCA_036491155.1 Solirubrobacteraceae bacterium
CTGGGCATAGCGGCGGCTCTGCGCGACGGGCACGCGCTGGTCCTCATCGCCGTGGACCAGAAGCACGCGCGCGCCGGCGGGGATCCGCCGCAGCGGGTCGGCGAGGGCGTAGGCCTCGGGCTTCTCGTCCGGACCCGCCCCCATGAACGCGTGGGCGGCCGAATCGCCGATGGCCTCGGCGAAGGCCGCGCCGAGGTCGCACACCCCGGCCAGCGACACCACCGCACCCACGCGCGGCTCATCGGCGACGCACAGTCCCAGCTGGCCGCCGGCCGAGTGCCCGACGATGACGACCCGCTCGACCTCCAGCGGCTCGCCCAGTTCCGATAGCGCCGCGATCGAGACGCGCACGTCGTCGAGCGTCTCGGGCACGCCGCCGCCGTTGCCCACCCGCCGGTACTCGACGTTCCAGCTCGCCCACCCGCGGTCGGCGAGGTCGACGGCCAGCGCGGCCATCAGCGAGCGGTCAAACCGCGCCCTCCAGAAGCCGCCGTGAAGCAGGACCGCCACGGGATGCGGACCGGCCGTCCCGGGGAGCAGCAGGTCGGCGACCTGTGCGGGGTCTGAGCCATACGCGTGGGTGTGTGGTTGCGCGCCCGAGGCGGCGACGAGGTCGGTCAGCTCGCCGATCAGGGCCTGGAGGTCCGGCACGGCCACGGCCGCAGCCTACCGGTAGGCGCTTGAGGCATCTGCCACACGGTGGAATACTCGTTTGGGACCGGACGCAGCCTCATGGGAGGTGAACAGATGTCTGACCCGGCCAGTGTTCTTGTCGTAGCGCATCAGACCGCGGCGAACAGCGCTCTGCTCGACGCCGTCCACGAGCGCGCCCAGCAGGGCCCGGTGCGCTTTCACATGGTGGTGCCTCGCCGGCCACACGGGATGCACAAGGTCGTCGACCCGCTGGAGGCGGGCGAGGACGAGGCCAACACGGTGCTGGACGGCGCGCTGCCCAGGCTCTCGGAGGCGGCGGGCCAGCCGGTGACCGGCAGCATCGGGGATCCCGAGCCGCTGATGGCCATCCACGACGCGGTCAACCTCGGCGACTATGACGAGATCATCATCTCGACGCTGCCACTGGGAATCTCGCGGTGGCTGAAGCTGGATCTCATCAGCAAGGCCAAAGCCATCGGCCTGCCCGTCACCCACGTCACCGCCAAGGATCGCGAGCCGAGCGGCGTCAGCTAGCCCGCGCGACCCGACAGCCGCTGCTTGTCGACGACGTTGAGCAGCGGCTCGTCGTGTTGCCAGCGGCGCAGATTCTCGGCGAAGCTCTCGACCACGGCGCGCTCCCAGCCGACGCGGTCGCCCGACATGTGCGGCGACACGATCACCTCGTCCATTGACCAGAACGGGTGTTCGGGGGCCAGCGGCTCCTGCGCGAAGACGTCGAGCGCGGCGCCCGCGATCCGCCGGGTCTCCAGCGCCTCGAGGAGGGCGTCCTCGTCGATGAGCGGCCCACGGCCGATATTGATGACTCGCGCGGTCGCCGACAGCAGGCCGAGTCGCCGGGCGTCGAGGTATCCGCGGGTCTCAGCGGTCAGCGGCAGGGCCAGGACCGCGTAGTCCGCGGCGGCGAGGAGCTCGTCGGCGTCCTCGCTGCCATGCACGTCACCGAGGGCGCCGTCGCCATCGCGGGCGGTGCGTCCGACGACGTCCACGCGCAGGCCTGCGGCGTGCAGCAGCGGCACGAGCTCACGGGCGACGCCGCCCGCCCCCAGCACCACCACCCGCCGATCGCTGATCAACTCGGTCTCGCGGTGAAGCCAACGGCGTTCGCGCTGCCAGGCGAGGGTTCCATGCAGATCCTTGGCGAACATCAGGATCAGGGCGAGCACGTACTCCGCGATCGGCCGCTCGAACACTCCGCGGGTGTTGGTGACCACGATGTCGCCGCGCACGACCTCATCGACGAGGACCGCGTCGACCCCGACGCTGCCGGCGTGGATCCAGCGCAGCGATCCCGCGTGCGCCATGGCGCCGGCCAGCAGCCGGCTGCGGAAGTCCCACGCGAAGAGGACCTCCGCACCGTCCAAGGCCCGCGCCAGGCTGGCGGGGTCATCGGCCAGCGCGACATCGGCGAGGTCGGCGACCACATCGAGGCCGTCGGGCGGCGGCTCGCCGTGGGCGAGGAGGACGGCGGCGGCGGGGGCGTGCATCATTGAAACTCGGGGGCGCTCCACGCCGGCATGATGTCGGGCAGCCCGTCGCTGACCCGGTCGGGGAACTGGGCCTGGCGCTTCTCCAGAAATGACGTGACGCCCTCGGCCGCATCGGCCGACTGACCGCGGTAGAACATCCCGCGCGAATCGGCACGGTGGGCCAGCATCGGGTGCTCAGCCCCGAGCATGCGCCACATCATGCGGCGGGCCAGCGCCACCGAGACCGGGGCGGTGTTCTCCGCGATCTCGGCAGCCAGGGCGCGGGCGGCGTCGAGCAGTTCGTCCTTGGGATGCAGGCTGCGGACGAGCCCGCCCTCGTGAGCCTCCTGGGCGGAGAAGACGCGGCCTGTCGCTACCCACTCCATGGCGCGGCTGATGCCG
>DASXCN010000456.1:0-1710 GCA_036491155.1 Solirubrobacteraceae bacterium
CCGGCGCGGGTGAGAGCGACGAGCTCGGTGTCGGGCGCGCCGGTCAGCGGCCGGTAGGTGACGCCGTCCAGCGTGAGGTGGGCCACCGAGGCGGGGACCGGCGAGACGCCGATGCCGGCCGCCACCAGCCCGATGATCGTGGTCATCTCCGGCGCGTACTGGACCACGCGGGGCGTGGTGCCGGTGGCCGCCAGGCGGCCGATGAGCTGGTCGTGGTAGCCCGGGGCCTGGGGGCGGGGGAAGAGCACCAGCGGCTCGGCGGCCAGTCGCCGCACCGGGATGCGCCGCAGGGCGGCGAGCGCATGGTCCTCGGGAATGGCGGCGATGGTGTGCTCACGCATGACCTCGTGGAGGTGCAGGTCGATACCGGATTGGATCGGCGGGCGCACCAGGGCCACGTCGACCACGCCGGTGCTGAGCGCGCGGAGCTGCTCAGAGGTGGAGCGCTCGCGCAGCTCGACCTCGACGCCGGGGCGGCTGCGCCGGAAGCGCTGCACGGCCGCGGGCACGATGGACAACAGCGCCGAGCCCACGAAGGAGACCCGCAGGACCCCCGCCTGGCCGGCCCCGATGGCGCGCGCGGTGGAGACGGCGGCGTCGAGCTCGGCCAGCGTCGCCCGCGCGTCGCGCAGGAAGGCCTCACCGGCAGGGGTCAGCTCGACGCGGCGGCGGGTGCGCTCCAGCAGCCGGACCCCCAGCTCGGCCTCGAGCGCGGCGATCTGCTGGCTGAGCGGCGGCTGGGAGATGTGCAGGCGGGCGGCCGCGCGCCGGAAGTGCAACTCCTCGGCGACGGCGACGAAATAGCGGAGCTGGCGTAGTTCCATTCAACCTCGATGCGATGGCGGCGACGCTCGTATCTGTGATACGAGATCCAAATCAATCAATCCTAATTCGATATTGGACAGGATCAACCCCCAGGCTTAGCGTCCCGGCTCATGTCGTTTCTCTTGGAGTGCCCCAACTGCGGGGTGCGCGAGGTGACCGATTTCGGGTTCGGGGGAGAGATCTCGCCGCGTCCCAAGTCGCGCCCGAGCTTCCGCGAGCTCAACACCTACAACTACTTCCGCCGCAACGTCGCGGGGGTCCAGCGCGAGTGGTGGTTTCACCGCTCGGGCTGCCGGGCCTGGTTCATCGCCGAGCGCGACACCGTCACCAACGAGGTCAAGCTGGTGGAGCTGCCGTGAGTCGCCTGAACCCGCAGCCGGGCGAGCGCATCAACCGGTCCAAGAAGATCTCCTTCACCTTCGACGGCAAGAAGGTGCAGGGCTACGAGGGCGACACCATCGCCTCGGCCCTGTACGCCGCCGGCCGGCGCACCTTCAGCCGCAGCTTCAAGTACCACCGCCGCCGCGGGCTCATGTGCGTCGCGGGACAGTGCCCCAACTGCATCTGCGCGGTCGACGGCGCCCCGGGCGCGCGCGCCTGCACCGAGCCCGCTCGTGACGGGATCACCGTCACCCACGTCAACGCGCTGCCGTCGCTGGAGTTCGACGCCATGCGCGCCACCGACATCCTCGGCGGCCCCTTCACCCCGCCGGGCTTCTACTACAAGACCTTCATCCGCCCTCGCAAGTGGTGGCCGCTCTACGAGAAGATCCTGCGCAACGCCGCCGGCCTGGGCAAGCTGCGCGAGTCCCAGCCCGAGCGCGAGTGGCGCACCGAGTACCGCCGCCGCCACGCCGACGTCCTGGTCACCGGCGGGGGGATCGC
>DASXCN010000457.1:0-2902 GCA_036491155.1 Solirubrobacteraceae bacterium
AGATCGCGCACGGGCCGCGCCGCAACCGTGGCGCAGTGCACGCGGAAGCGCCCGAGCGCCTCGGTGTAGCGCGCGCAGGCGTCGGTGCTCAGCGCCGCGCCGTTGCGCGGCAGGTAGACCCGCCCCAGGTCGGCGGGCCACACCTCTGCGGCCGCCACCAGCTCCAGGCACGTGCCGACGCGGTCGATGGCATCGCGCACTCGGGACCCGGACCCCGCCCGCCCCTCGGGAATCGCGCCCAGCTCGGCCGCCAGGGCGCGGGCCGCGGCGGTCAGCTCAGCCGCCCCGCCGTCGCTCACCCCGCCCTCCCCACTGCCACCCGCATCGTCGGGGATCTCGGGCAGCCGCGGATGCTCCTGCCCGGCCGAGCGGAGCTGCGCGTGTACGCCCATCACGGCGGCGCGCAGCGACCACTGGGTGTAGTCGGCGATGAGGTCGACGGCGCGGGCATCCTCCCGGGCCAGCTCGTCGAGCGCCGCCTCGAACGCCGCCGCCGCCAGGGGCTCTGACTGGTAGCGGTCGAGCACCGCGAACTGCGGATCGAGCCCGGCGGCCAGCGCATTGACCCGCAGCACCCGGGCGCAGAAGCCGTGGATGGTGGAGATGAAGGCGCTTTCGGTGCGCCGCGCCGCCTCCGGCGCGCCCAGCTCGCGCAGCCGCAGCCGGATCCGGTCGCGCAGCTCGGCGGCCGCCTTCTCGGTGAAGGTGATGGTGAGCATCGACGAGACGTCGATGCCGTCCTGGAGCACCGACTGCACGAAGCGCTCCACCAGCACCGAGGTCTTGCCGCTGCCCGCGCCCGCGTCCAGCAGGAGATCGCCCGTGCGCCGCTCGATGGCGCGCCGCTGCTCGGGCGTCCAGGCCCGCGCCGGCGGAGGGGCGGGCGCGACCGGATCACCGTCGCCGGCGCGCGGCGCGTCCCCGGCCCCCGCGGAGGGTGGATCGAGTGGCGGGGACACGCTCACTGGCTGCGACAGATGGCCGGGTACTTGCAGCCCTCGCGCGAGCAGTTCTGCGGGCACGGCTCCAGCTCGCCGGCGCGCAGTGCGCCCGCCAGCGCCACCGCACGCTGAGCGGCGTCGGCCAGCATCTCGTCGAGCTCCTCGCCCGCGCGGGCGTCGGTCGCCACCACGCCACGGCCGACGGGCGTCCCCTTGATGAACACCCCCCGCGCGCGCAGGTCGTCGCCGCGCAGTGGCTGATAGAAGCCCGCGACGGGCTCTGACTCGGTGAGATCGCGGACCACCAGCATGTACAACGCCACCTGGAGCTGGCGATCCTCGCGCCAGCGCGCCGCCGACCACGCGGGCCGCCGGGCGCCGGACTTGTAATCGCGCACGACGGCGTGCCCGGCACCGTCGGCGTCGACGCGGTCCACCACGCCGCGCACCCGCACCTTTTCGGCCCCCTCACCCAGCTCAAGCGCCGGCAGCGACCCCTCCTGGCCCTCGAAGCCGAAGCGCAGCTCCAGCCCCAGCGGCCGCCACTCCCCAGCGTTGCGCGCCTCGTGCGCCAGATAGCGCCGCAGATCGGCCTCGATCGCCCGCAACGCGCCCGCGCGCACGACCTCGGGGCTGCCCACCCCCAGCGCGGCCCCACCGTCGGAGGCCAGCTCGGCGAGCAGGCGATCGAGGATCGCCTGCGCGGAGGCCAGCGAGTCCGGGGTGACCGGTCCATCGAGCTCGCCGAGGAGGCGCTCCAGCAGATCATGCATGAGGCTGCCGCGGGCCAGCGGCTCGGCCTCGGGCAACAGCTCGTCGGGTTGCAGCTCGCGCTCGATCAGCCAGCGCACCGGGCAGTTGGCGTAGGCCTCGAGCGCCCCCGCCGAGAGGATCTCGGTGTGGCGCATGCGGCTCAGCGCCTGGGCGCCGAGTACGCGCCGGGCCACGGGGGGCTCGCCGCCGGGCGCCGCGCCGCGGTCGGCCGCGGCACGGGCGCGCTCGCGCATGGTGGGCGCCCGCTCTGGGTCCCACACGACGTCGGCCAGCAGGCGCCGGCGCCGGCGCGACCGCCACTCGTCGGCCAGCAGCTCGGCCACATCCGCGATGAAGGGCGAGGGCAGGGCCAGGTTGCCCTCCTCGTCAGAGCTCCGATAGGCCAGGAACACCCGCTCGGTGGCGCGCGACAGCGCCGAATAGAAGAGGTAGCGCTCGGCGGGCAGGGCGTCCTCGCGGGCGCGCAGCCGCAGACCTCCCGCGGCCGCGAGCTCAAAGCGCCGCTCGTCGGAGAGGAAGGGCTCCGGCGTGGCCGGGCGCGGGAACTCGCCCTCCTGCAGCCCGCACACGAACACGGCGCGAAACCGCCGGGCGCGGACCTCGAGCGGCTCGGCCAGCAGCACCGCATCGGTCGCGTCTCCGGGCGCGGCCGCGGGCACCGTGAGCTGGGCAAGCAACTCCACCAGGTCGGCGCCGCCGGGGGTCAGCTGCAGCTGGTCGAGCTCCTCGACGGCGCTGACCAGCGCGCTCAGGGCCCGGCCGTCGAGTGCCTCGGCGTCGCTCAGGGCCGGGGCGGCCCCGCGGTGCGGCGCGGCGAACAGCCATCGCGCCAGGCGACACAGCACCCGCGCCGGATCCGCCGCCCGCGCCAACTCGTCGAGCTCGGGTAGCTCCCACCCCAGTTGCTCGCGCGCCTGCGCGGCAGTGCGCAGTCCCAGGCGGCGCAGGTTGGCGTCCAGTCCGTCGGCGATCTCCGGGGTGTCGAGGCGGCCAGGGGTGCGCAGGTAGGCCAGCAGATCGGCCGCTCGGGCCTCGCCCTCCCCCCACAGCGCACAGCGCGCGGCTCCCAGCAGGCCGCGCCCGAGCGGCGTGTGCACGAGCGCGGGCGCGTAGCCGGTGGCCAGCGGGATGCCGTACTGCGCAAAGACGTGCCCCAGCAGCGGCGCCGCAGCCCGCCGCGAGCGGTA
>DASXCN010000458.1:0-3708 GCA_036491155.1 Solirubrobacteraceae bacterium
CAACGGCGCCGGCCTGGCGGACATCGCACAGACCCCCATCCGGTGTCTGGTCGTCGACGACCACCCGGCGATCCTGGCCGGGCTGCGCGGCCTGCTCGCCTCCGAACCGGGCTTCGACGTCGTCGACGCCGTCGACAGCGCCGAGGCGGCCGCCGAGCGCGCCGAGCAGGTGTCGCTCGATGTCGCCATCGTCGACTACCAGCTCCCCGGGCACTCCGGGTTGTGGCTGAGTCGCAAGCTCAAGCGACTCGCGGAGCCGCCGGCGGTCCTCATCTACTCGGCCTTCTCGGACTACATGCTGGCCGCCGCCTGCGTCGTGGCCGAGGCCGACGGACTGCTCAGCAAATCAGCCTTGGGCACCGACCTCTACACCGCGATCCGCCGCGCCGCGGGCGGCCTGAGCCGGCTGCCGCCGGTACCCCCCACGCTGGCCGACGGGCTCCGCCAGCGCTTTGACTCCCTGGAGCAGGCGATCTTCGGGCTGCTCCTGGCCGGCATCGGCCGCGAGGAGATCGCGCGCACCCTGCACATCGACGTCACGGAGATCGAGACCCGCCAGTGGACGATGCTGCGTAAGCTCGAGAGGTTGGATTGACCGCATACCGTCCCCGTCGTGACAGAGCCACACCACCGGAGAAGGTACGTGCCCCTCGTCTATAGGGTCGCGGGCGTCAACGCGCTGGTGCTGGTGGCCGCGGTGGCGGTGACGCTCGTCGTCCTGGCGCCGCGCAAGTTCTCCTCCTTCGCGCTGGATGAGGCGGTGGTGCTCACCGCCTCGCTGGTGCTGGTGGCGCTCGTCAACCTCGTCCTGCTGCGGAGGATCGTCCGTCCTCTGGAGACGCTCACCTCGCTGGCGCGGCGCGTGGACCTCACCAGGCCGGGCGCGCGCATGCCCGGCGCCAGCGCCAGCTCGGAGGCCGGCGAGCTGGCCCTGACCTTCAATGAGATGCTGGCCCGCCTGGAGACCGAACGCCGCGAGGCGACCGGGCGGGTGCTCGAGGCCCAGGAGTCTGAGCGGCTGCGGATCGCGCTGGAGCTCCACGATCAGGTCGGCCAAGAGCTGACGGCGGTGCTGCTGGGCCTGGCCCGCGTGCGCGGCATGCTCGACGGCCCGCTGCGCACCGACGTCGAGGACATCCAGGAGGCCGTCCGCGCGAGCCTGGAGGACGTGCGCCGGATCGCCCTGGAGCTGCGCCCCGAGGCGCTGGACGACCTGGGGCTCGTCAGCGCCCTGGCGGTGCTGTGCGAGCGCTTTGCCCAGCGCACGGACATCGAGGTCACGCAGCGCTTTGACGAGCAGCTGCCCGATCTGGGCCGCGAGGAGGAGCTGGTCGTCTACCGCGTCGCCCAGGAGGCGCTGACCAACGTGGCGCGCCACTCCGGCGCTGACCATGCCGAGCTGCGCCTGAGCGCGCGCAACGGCGGGCTGAGGGTCACCGTGTCTGATCGCGGGCGCGGCCTGGGCGCCGGCGGAGGGCCCGGAACCGGGATCCGCGGCATGCGCGAGCGCGCCGCGCTCATCGGAGCCACGCTGGACGTGGGACCCAACGAGGACGGCGTCGGGTGCGCGGTCACGTTGCGAGTGGAGGGCGTCACCGCCGAGGCGCACGCATGACTCCGCTCAAGACGCGGATCCTGCTGGCCGACGACCACGCGCTCGTGCGCCGCGGGCTCAAGCTCGTGCTGGACGGCGAACCCGACCTGCAGGTCGTCGCCGAGGCAGGCGACGGCGCAGAGGCGATCCAGCTGGCGCTGGCCGACCACATCGACCTGGCCATCGTCGACATCTCGATGCCGCGGATGACCGGGCTGCAGGCGGTGGCCGAGTTGCACCAGCGCCGCCCCGAGCTGCGCTCGCTCATCCTCTCGATGTATGAGAACGAGCGCTACCTCTACGAGGCGCTGAAGGCCGGAGCGTCGGGCTATGTGCTGAAAACCGCGGCCGATCGCGACCTGGTGGAGGCCTGCCGGGCGGCGATGCGCGGCGAATCGTTTCTGTATCCGGGGGCGATGACCTCGCTCATCCGCGACTACCTGCGCCAGGCGAAGGACGACCAGCCGGTCCGCGCCGATCCGCTCACCCCCCGTGAGCAGGAGGTGGTCAAGCTGATCGCCGAGAGCTACAGCACCCGCCAGATCGCCGACACGCTCGTCATCAGCGAGAAGACCGTCGATCGCCACCGGGCCAACATCCTGGAGAAGCTGGGGATGCACGACCGAGTCCAGCTCACCCGCTATGCGATCCGCCAGGGTCTCGTCGAGCCCTGAGTCAGGCAGCCACAGCGCTCGGGGCGCTGCCGCCGGTGCGTGGACGCTAACGGGGGCCGCGCGCGGGGTGACGCGCGCGGCCCCCACCCCCGGTCCCCGCACCGCGCCCCGAGCGATGTGGTCTGCACGGGGCAAGCTACCCGGCACCCTGGCGACGGCCAATGGGGTCTAGACCCCATAACTCGCACACCGCAGTGCCGGAGACTGAGATGATCGGCGCCATGGGTGCGCAGCCATTCAGTTACGAGGTCAGGCGCGACGCGGCCGGGCCCGGGCGCATCGAGGTCTCGCTCGTCCGTCACGCACCGGCGCCGCGGCGGCGCTCGCTGCTGCGCCACGGGCATGAGGTCGGCGCGCCGACGGTGCTCTTCCGGCGCACGTTCCGGCCGCTGCTCGAGCTCAAGGACCTCGAGCGCTACGTCGCGGAGCTCGAGCTCGTGGCCCGCCACGCCAACGACGGCTCGTTGGGGTGCTTCGTGGACACGCGCTCGCACGAAGCCGTCGTCGAGGTGGCGCTCTATGACCGGTGGTTCGACGGCGAGAGCCTGCGCTGCCACGAGTTGGCCCGCCGGCACTACGATGCCGGCGACGAGCAGGCGCTGGTCGCCAGTGCCGAGTTCGTGGCCGAGCTGCAGGAGTGGGCCGGCCGCCGCAACGACGAGCGCGAGCTGACCTACGCCTCAGACCGCGAGGAGGCCAGCGCGCGCGACCAGGACGCCCGGGAGGCCGCGGCCGCGGCGGACGGGCTCGCCGCCATCCTGCGCAGCTACACGAGCGGTCCCGCGTGAGCGCCGAGGGGCGACGGGCTGACGCCCGCCAATCTGCGCAGGGGCACGGGACTTTGCGCGCCGTCGGCGCCGGTAGATCCTTGAGCGATAAACGTTTGAGCGGTAAATTGCCTGCAGCGACCTGGCTGCCGGGCCGCGTCCACACCGGGGTGGCGGTCGGGGCCAAGAAGGAGGTTGTTTGATGCCGGTTGTGCCAATCCGACAGATCCTCGATCCGGCGTTTGCCGACCGGTACGGAGTGGCGGCGATCAATATCGTCGACGACCTCACCCTCGAGGCGGTGCTGGCCGCCGCGACCGAGATGGACGCGCCGCTGATCGTGCAGACCTCACTGAAGACGGTGAAGTCGGTCGGCGCCAAGGCGCTGTACAGCATGTGGCGCGCCCGCGCCGACGAGGTGCCGGTGCCGGTGACCCTGCACCTGGACCACTGCCCCGACCGCGAATGGATCACCACCTGCCTGGACGCCGGCTGGAACTCCGTCCTGTTTGACGCTTCCGAGCTCGACGTCGCCGAGAACACGCGCCAGACGATCGAGGTGGTGGCCGAGGCCGAGCGCCACGGGGCCCACGTGGAGGGCGAGATCGAGAGCGTGCTCGGGGTCGAGGACGGCGTCGGCTCCGACGAGGCCGGGCTCGTGCACCCCGTCGAG
>DASXCN010000459.1:0-3295 GCA_036491155.1 Solirubrobacteraceae bacterium
CGTCATCCGATTCAGGTGATGTCTCACTCGCCGGCGACGCAGAGCATGTGAGCATGACAATCCCTTGGCCGATCCGCAGTGTTATCGCCGGAGCCGCTGGGACAGCGACAATGACGCTGGCGTACGCCACCGAGCGCCGTCTTCGACCCGGTCTCCATAAGCCGCTGGACTACGACGACAGTCTGGTGCCCGGCCAGATCGTCGCCGGCATCATGCACCTACCGGCCGCCACCGACCGCCAGGAGAACGAGTTGGGGCTCGCCCTGCGCTGGGGCTATGGCTCGGTGTTCGGGATGTGGCACGGGCTGCTGCGTCGACGCATCGGCGAGCCGCGGGCCAGCCTTGCCTTTGGCGCGACACTGATGACCGCGACGCTGACAATGTTCCCTCTGCTCGGCCGGACGCCGCCCCCGTGGCGCTGGCCGCCGAGCGTGATTGCGACCGCATTCGGCACCCACGCCGCATACGTGGGAGCCGTGGCAGCGGTCGACGATCAGGTCCGGCGTGGGCTGAAATGAGGAGGCTCGATGCCCTTGCATGAAGTCGACGTGACGCGCCCTCGGGTGCTATTCGTCTACTTCACCTACACCCAGCAGAGCCTCAGAGTCGCCAAGACAATGGCGGACACGCTGGGTGCTCGAGGCTGTGATGTGCACATGGCCGCCATCGGGTTGACGGATTCGCGTTGGTCTGAGCGTTTCACGCGATTCCCGTTGCGGCACGCGTGGTTGGACGTGCTCGGGATGATGCCGGCGCAGGTGCGCGGGGCGACCGGGGAGATCAGCATCCCGGATGAGGCAAACGACGGCGACTACGACCTCGTCGTCATTGGCTCGCCGACCTGGTGGATAAAGACGAGCGTGCCGATCCGCTCCTACCTGAAGTCCGACGCCGCGGGCCGGATCCTGAACACCACGCGCTTTGCCGCCTACGTCGTGTGCCGAAGGTATTGGGGGTTCAACCTCAGAGGCGTCCGCAAGCTCGGCATTGCACGGGGCGGCGAGTATGTGGACGGGATTCACTTCTCGTTCGCAGGCGGCCAGATCCCCTCGCTGCTGTCCCTGATCAGCTATTTCGGGAAGGGCGAGAACCAAGAGCGGTATCTCGGGGTGAAGCTCCCCCCGACCAACCTCAAACCCGACTATGTCGAACTCGCCCAGGGGTTCGCGACCAGGTTGGCGGACGGTCTGCCCGGCAACGCTCGGGGCGGCTCAGGCGGGTCATCCCATCCGGATGATGCAGCCACGCGCGGTCCGCGTGAACCTCCGGCCACGACCCTGACCCAGGGCGTCCGCAACAACTGATGGAGGTAACGATGAGCGACGCCGATGTAGACGAACTCGGGCCCGTCGATTATGTGGTGGTCGAGTTTCCGGCCGACAAGGCCGATTTCTCAGGTGAGATGGCGACCGAGCTAGCGGCCCTGGTCGACCGCGACACGATCCGCGTGCTGGACCTCATCCTGCTCAAGAAGGAGCTCGATGGATCGGTCGAGGGGTTTGAGTCCCACGACTTCGGCGAGGGCGACCTCAGCGGGCTCCGCGCGCTGGAGACCGACCTGGCGATGTTGCTGGCGGAGGAGGACGTCGAGGCGATTGGGGCGGCCCTGGAACCGGGAAGCGTCGCGGCTGTGCTGGTCTGGGAGAACGTCTGGGCCGCGCCGTTCGGCGCCGCCATTCGCAGGTCCGGCGGTCAGCTCGTGGCCAGTGGCCGAATCCCCATCCAGGCGCTCGCGGCAGCGCTCGAGGCCGATGAGGCCATGACGAAGGAAGGAGTCTGACAATGCTTGGAAGACGTCGAATCGGCAGACGAGGCGTGGTCGGGCCGCGGCCGGTCGCTCGGACCGCTGCGGTGGTCGGAACGGCGGCGGTCGTCACCCACGGGGTGCGCCGTCGCGGGAATCGGCGCGAAGACCGCCGGGACCGCCGCTAGCTGGAAGCACCTAGGGTGACCACGACGTCGCGGGGGCATCCGCCCGCTCAAGCGGGCGGAGCGACGGGCGTGACGCCGGGAGCTTCGGGCGGGTCCGGAGGGGCCGTGACCCGGGCACGGAACACGTGGAAGGACCAGCCCTGGTAGAGGAGCACGAGCGGGAAGAAGATGACCGCTCCGATGGTCATGACCTTGAGGGCATAGGAGCCCGATGCGGAGTTGCTGACCGTCAGGTTGTAGGCGGCGTTGGTGGTGGAGATCATCACGTTGGGATAGAGGTCGATGAAGATCGATCCGACGCTGGCGGCGATGGCGATCGCCGACGCCATGAACGCCCATCCGTCGTTGTGCTCCGACACAGCCAGGCGCGCAGCGCCGATCACCGCGATGACCGCCAATGCCTCGACGGGGCCCGGAACGTCCGCGCCGTTGGCAATCACCCGAGTCCAGATCACGAAGCCGATGACCGAGGCGATCGCGGCCCATCCCAGCGGCCGCGCGAGTGACCGCGCGCGCTCGCGCACTTCGCCGGTCGTCTTGAGCTTGAGGAAGACCGCGCCATGCAGCAGGCAGAGCGCGACGAGCGTCAGCCCGGTCCAAAGACCGTATGGCGTCAGCAGGTCCAGGAAGTCGCCGGTGAAGTCGTGGTTCTGGTTGATCGGCAGGCCGGCCAGGAGGTCACCCAGCGCCACGCCGATCAGCAGGGGGATCAGCAGGCTGCCGATCGTCGTGCACCACCTCCATCCACTGCGCCAGCGCTGGTTCTCACTCTTGAGCCGGTACTCGAACGCCACGCCGCGGGCCATGAGAGCGGCGAGGACCACGAGCAGTGCCAGATACAGCGCCGAGAACATGGTCGCGTACCAGCCCGGGAACGCCGCGAACGTGCCGGCACCGGCCACAACCAACCACACCTCGTTGCCGTCCCAGAACGGGCCGATCGTGTTCAGCGCGACGCGCCGCTCGGTCTCCGTGCGCCCGACGATCGTGTGCAGCATGCCGACGCCGAAGTCGAACCCCTCGAGCACGAAGAACCCGACCCAGAAGATCACGATGATCACGAACCAGATGGTGTGAAGCTGCATCGGATCCCTAATAGGTGAGTGCGGGGATCACGGGAACACCGGAGTCGGCCTGCGCGCCGGCTTCAGATCCGGCGGCCGGGGTTTTCTCCAGGCCGCGTCGCGCGTAACGGAGCATCAGGACGAGGTCCGCCGCGCCCAGCGCGAGGTAGATGAGCACGAACGTGATGAGACTGATCCAGATATCGGTGGAGGTCACCCCCGGCGAGTTGGCATTGACCGTCTTCATCAGCCCCTGCACGATCCACGGCTGCCGGCCGCTCTCGGTCAGCAGCCAGCCG
>DASXCN010000460.1:0-1544 GCA_036491155.1 Solirubrobacteraceae bacterium
ACCGCCAAGGGGATCACCAGCGGCTACATCCCGCTCGGCGCCGTGCTGGTGTCAGAGCCCGTGGCCGAGGAGCTCGCCCGCGACCACGGCTTCCCCGTCGGCTTCACCTACAACGGCCACCCCACGGCGTGCGCGGTGGCGCTGCGCAACCTGGAGATCATCGACCGCGAGGGCCTGCTCGACCGAGCTCGCCAGGTCGGCGCCTTCCTGCTTGACGAGCTCTCGGCGCTCGAGGAACTGCCCGTCGTCGGCGAGGTGCGCGGAGTCGGGATGATGCTCGGCATCGAGTTGGTCTCAGACAAACAGACGCGCACACCGATCTCGATGCACGCGGCGCCGCACGACGTGATCCGGCGCGAGACCGGCGTTCTGGTGCGCGACTGCGCCCACACCCTCGTGCTCTCCCCGCCACTTGTGATGTCCGAGGCCGAGGCCGCCGAGGTGGTGGCCGCCGTGCGCTCCGTGCTCGAGCGACTTGCGCCTGACGGGAACATCGCGCCCCGATGACCGACGCCCCGATTCTGCCCGCCCGCCACGGCACGGCCGTCCCCCTCGCAGCCGGCGAGCGCCTGCAGATCATCAACCGCGACGGCGGCCAGGTGGTGGACTGGTGGGCGCTGGCTCACCCGCGCGACGGCGACGACGAGTACGCCTCGATGGAGCACACCCGCGCGTCGCTGCGCCGCCTCGTGCCCCGGGTGGGCGACGCCATCTACAGCACCCGCCGCCGACCGCTGGTCACGTTGGTGGAGGACACCAGCCCCGGCGTGCACGACACGCTCATTGCCGCCTGCGATCCCGAGCGCTACCGGCTGCTGGGCGGCGCGCCTGACCACGCCAGCTGCGCTCAGAACTTCGCCGGAGCGATCGCCGAGCACGGGCGCTCGCTCCCGCGCGCCCCGGCGCCCCTGAACCTCTTCATGGCCATCCCGTGGTCTGAGGACGGTGAGCTCGAGTTTGCGCCCTCGCCCGCGGCCGCCGGCGACAGCGTCACCTTCGAGGCGGCGATCGACGTACTGGTGGTCGTCTCGGCCTGCCCGATGGACCTCAACCCCATCAACGCGACGATGGGCGACATCGGCCTAGTAAAACTATAAGTTTACTTGTCGCAGCCCACGGGGATCGGGCGCGCTTAGAGCGCGGCCACGGCGGTGAGCACCGCCTCCAACTGCGCCACGCCCACCTCCAACGAGCGCAGATCGATGCGCTCGTGCACCGTGTGCATCCCCTCGCCGTTGGCGCACCCGATCCCGACCGCCGGGATCCCCAGCACCGCGGCCGCGTTGGCGTCCGTCGAGCCGGCGCCGTACGCGTCGTCGAGCCCCAGCGGCCGCCGTGCCTCCAGCACGGCGCGCACCAGCGGATGGCCGGCGGCGATCTGACCTGCGCCGCGGCGGCCCACCACCTCGCATTCCAGCGACAGCGGCGCCCTCACTTTCAGCCTGCCCAGGCGCGTCTCGAACGCCGAGAGCACCGCGTCGTCGAGGGAGCGCAGCTCCACGAACATCTCCGCGTGCGAGGCGATGGCGTTGACCGCGCCGCCT
>DASXCN010000461.1:0-6126 GCA_036491155.1 Solirubrobacteraceae bacterium
GGCATCGGTGGGGCGCGATCCCGCCACCGCCTACGACGGGGTCAACCTGGTCCTCGTGGGCCGCTCCAACAATGTGGGCAAGCCGGCGGCGATCCTCGGGCTGCAGCGCAACGCCACCGTCATCTCCGCGCACCGTCACACGTTCGACGCCGGGCGCCTCGCCGAGCACACGCTCGGGGCCGACATCCTCATCGCCGCCGTCGGCGTGCCCGGGCTGATCGGGGCCGACCTCGTCCGCGAGGGCGCGATCGTGATCGACATCGGGATCAACGCCGTCGAGCGCGAGGACGGCTCCGTGAGGCTCGTCGGCGACGTCGACACCGCGGCCGTGGAGCCGATCGCCGAGGCGGTCTCGCCGGTGCCCGGCGGCGTCGGGCCGATCACCGACATCTGGGTCCTGCGTAACACCGTCGCCGCCGCGTGGCTGCAGACCCAGCCCGCCGGGATCCTCGGCCGCCTCGACCTGAGCACCATGCCGCCCCTCGCCGGCGCGCACTGACCCACGCGCACTCTCCGCGCGGCGCGCCGCAACAGCCGTAGGCGGTCTCCGGTCGAGCTCTGGCCACATGGGCCAACGTCAACTGCGGCTTAGGAAAGAGGGGTTGTGGCCTGGGCGCCGTGAGTGGGTTTGCCTCCCAGGATCAGCCCCAAAGCGCCGTCAAACCCGCTTCAACATGGGACCGTGGGAGATATTCATTGGCGCCCAGGGAAAATCTCCCACACCCATGCCCTGCGGTCCCGAACTGTGAGAGGCAATACCTTTCACAGTCCAGACAAGACCAAACTCCGTCTCGCGACGACCGCCTCCCAGAGCCCCCTTCGTAAGCCGCAGTTGACGTTCGCTCGAACCCCGCCGCGCATTGCCGGTAGATAAGTAAACTTATAAGTTTACTGCTGGGAGCGGAGCGGGGCCTCGCGCCGGAGGGCGTCGGCGACGCTGGAGAGGTGAGTGCGCATCGCCGCTTCGGCGCGGTCGCCGTCGTGGGTGGCCACGGCGGCGACGATCTCGGCGTGCTCGGCGAAGGAGCGCTCGCTCCGGCCGGGGAGGAGGATCGTGCGGTACTGGAAGCGCACCATCTGCGAGTTGAGTGCGGCGATGAGCCGCGCCGCGGTCTCGTGGCCGGAGATCTCGAGCAGCCGGCGGTGCAGCTGGGCGTTGAGGTCAGAGACGGCGAGAAGGTCGTCGGCCTCGCGCAGGCGTTGCATCTCCGCGAGGATCGACTTCAGGTCGCCGACATCGTCATCGGTGGCGCGCTCGGCCGCCAGCCGCGCCGCCAGTCCCTCCAGCACCGACCGTGTCTCCAGGATCTCGACCGCCTCGCTCTCTGACACCAGCCGGACCCGGGCGCCGCGATGGCGCTCGTGCTCGACCAATCCCTCGTGCTCGAGGCGCACCAGCGCGGCGCGGATCAGCGTGCGGCTCACGCCCAGCGACCGGGCCAGATCGCTTTCCACCAGGCGCTCGTTGGGCTGCAGGCGGCCCGTGACGATGGCCTCGCGCAGGCGATCCTCGGTGCGGAGTGGTGCGACCCCCAGGTTGTCGACCATCTCGTTCATTGAGGCCGCAACCTACCACGGCCGATGTCCCGCGAACACCCGTGCGTCCTGCGAACGAGCCCGTTGGGGCGCTGCGGATCAACCCGTCGCCGCAACGGCAGTCTCGGCCCGCCGTCGTCCACCAGATCCCGTTGATCGATGATCGCGCCCACATCGTGGGCAAGATTGCATACAATCTCTGCGACAATTACGATGCGGCCTGCTGACTGATGAGCAGCGTCGAGATCGAGGAGGAGATATGAGTCGCGGTGACCTGGTGCCGCGGCGCCGGTGGAGGCTCGCGCCGACACTGGTGGTCGCCCTGATGGTCCTGGCAGGATGCGGGAGCAACAGCTCCAGCAGCAACAGCGGCGGCGGGAGCGGGGGAAGCACCTCGACCGGCGGTGGCGCGGCCACGACGAGCGCCGCCGGCGGCGCGAGCACCGGCGGCGGCTCGGGCAGCGTCAGCATCTCGTCGTGCGGTCCCAAGCCGGGTGTGAAGGCGACGGGCACGCCGATCAACCTCGGCACCATCAACACCAAGCAGCCGGGAACCGACTTCACCGACCAGGCGTCGATGGCCCAGGCGTACTTCACGTGCGTCAACGGCAACGGCGGCGTCGACGGCCACCCGGTCAAGTACTTCGTCGAGACCGATCAGACGCAGCCGGCCCAGATCGCTGCGGCGGCCAACAAGCTGATCCAGTCAGACCACGTGCTCGGCATCGTCGGTACCTCGGACATCATCGAGTGCTCCGTCGACCACAGCATGTGGGCCAAGACGGAGATCTTCGAGCTGGGCGCCGGCATCGCGCCCGAGTGCTGGTCGACGCCCAACAGCGCCTCGGTCAACATGGGCCCGCGCTACAGCTCCGACGGCGCCACGCAGTACGTGCTAAGCCTGCACCCGGACAAGATCGCCTTCGATCAGTCCAACGTGCCGGGCACCGGCTACATCGCCGCCGGCCCCACCGCGATCGCCTCCGCGGCCCACGTGCCGATCAAGACCGAGACCGACAACGTCCCCATCAGCGATGCCAGCACGGTGGCGCTGCGCCTGGTCAACGACGCCGGTCCCAACGGCGCGGTCGTGCTCAACTTCACCCCGCCCGAGGCCCTGGTCATCCTCCAGGCCGCCCAGAAGCTGGGCTTGGAGAACCGCGTGAAGGCCTGGGCGTGCTCAACCCCCTGCAACACGGACTTCCTGGCCAAGGCGCTGGGGCCCAAGTGGCACAACAAGCTGTTCATCAACGCCGAGCTGACCCCCACCGACGTCTACCACGGCCCCGAGATGCAGCTGTATGAGGCGATCCTCAAGAAGTACGGCGCCTCCACGGTGACCGGTGGCGTGGGCAGCTTCAGCCAGATGGGCTTCCTCGACGCCGAGCTGGCGGTCAAGGCCCTCCAGAAGGTCAGGGGCGCCTACACGCTCAAGAGCGTCAACGACGCCTTCAAGGCCATCAAGGACTACAAGACCGAGATGCTCTGCAAGCCGTTCACCTTCGGCAACTTCTCCGAGCATATCCCCAACAACACCGACTACACGGTGACGCCGAGCGCCGGCGGCGGCACCATGGTGGTGGCTCAGGGCTGCACGGACATCTCGCCGGCGGACCCGCAGATCGCGGGCTACCGCAAGCTCGCGGGGTCCTAGGCGGACTCAGAGCCGTTGCGCCCGTGCCGGATTCGGGTAGATCATTGTCATGCTCCTTGAACTCGTACATGACAAGCCCAGCTGGGGCGAGGCGCTGGCCACCGCCCTCCTGCTCCCCTCGGGCATGAGCGAACGCCGGCATAACGAGGACCCGTGGTCGCCCTCTACCGACCGGCCGCGCCGCATCTCCGACGATCTCGCCTGGCTGCGAAACGCGGTCGACGAGCCCGAGATGTACGGATTGCGGATGATCGAGGGCACGGCAGCGGCCGGTGCGTGGCAGGTCACCGACACCATGCGCGTCAGCGATCACCTCGGCCGCCTCGAGGAGCGGGGCGTGCTGGAGGCCGCCGGCTTCCTCGTCCACGACGAGGTGTCGATGTAGCTCAACGAGCGGCGCCTGAGGTCCTCGCGATGCCCGCAGAGGGGCCGGCGGGGCCGTATCGTGCCGATCATGGTGGACTGGAATGCCGGGCGCTACGAGCGGACAGCAGCCGAGCTCGAGCCCGTCGCGCGGGCGGTCGTCGACGCCGCGCAGCCCCAACCAGGCGAGCGGGTGCTGGACCTCGGCTGCGGGACCGGCAACGCGACGCTGCTCGTGGCCGCGCGCGGTGCGCGCGTGATCGGCGTTGACGCGGCCCCGCGACTGCTGGAGGTCGCCCGCGAGCGGGCGCGATCGCTCGACGTCGAGGCTGAGTTTCGCGAGGGAGACCTGCTGCAGCTCCCGGTCGCGGACGGCAGCGCGGACGCCGTGCTCTCCGTGTTCGGGCTCATCTTCGCGCCTGACCCACCGCGCGCGCTGGCGGAAGTGGCGCGCGTGGCGGCTCCCGGCGCCAGCGTGTTTCTCAGTGCCTGGATTCCGGCCGGGCCGATCAACGACATGCTGGCGGCGATGGGCCGCGTGCTGGCACGGGTGACCGAGGCCCCGCCGCCCCCGCGGTTCGCCTGGTCAGATGCGGTGGTCGTCGAGGCGGTGGCGCGCGACGCGGGCCTGTCCCTGCAGGCCACGACACGGGCCGATCTGGCGATCAGTGACGCCTCGCCGGAGGCCTACGTGACCGGCGGCCAGGAGCATCCCATGGCGCTGGGGGTGCGACCGGTGCTCGAGCAGGCGGGCGTGGACGCCGAGGCCCGCGGCGCCATGCTCGCCGTGCTGCACGAGGCCAACGAGGATCCGGGCGGCTTCCTTGTGCACAGCCCCTACGTCGTGCATGAGCTGCGCGCCTAGCGCCGCTGAGCGCCTGGGCGCGGGATCTCCAGCGTGGTGGCGCCGACCTCGCGGTCAAGCCAGCCGGTGACGGGCGCCGCCGCCCGCCATGTCGCGGCGACGAACTGCAGACCGGCGTCGCCGCTGATGCCGCGACCGAACTTCAGTGTGTTGCCGAGGCTCAGGCTCTTGCGGCGCAGCAGTTCGATGCGCGGGTGGTCCTTGGGGTAGCCGCGCGGCGCCGTGGCCAGGCTCTCGCCCCACAGCTCCAGTCCCGCCTTGCCGGCATCGGCGACGAGCGTGACGAGATCGGGCCCGCGTGCGTCATCGGCCACCGCGTCGCGATAGCGCTCCAGTTGGTCGCGGGCCAGCACGTGGTAACCGCTGCCGGCGACCAGGCCACGAGCCGAGATCGACGCGTACAGGCCTAGCGCGGCCAGCTCGGATCCGTAGACGACGCCGTAGGTGTTGGTCTTGTAGGGCGACTTGTCGGGCGAGAAGCGGATGTCGCGGTTCTGGCGAAAGAGCTTGACTTGCCCGCCGAAGGTCTCGCTGAGCTGGGCGAGGAGCACCTGCATCTCGTCGCGGACCGCGTCCTCGTAGACGTCGCGGTGCGCCGCGAAGTACTCGCGGCTGTTGTCGTCCTCGAGGCCCTCGAACCAGCGTTTGACCTTGGGGCCGAAGCCGCCGAACGTGCTCATGGCCGGATCGTAGAGCGACGTCGCGGGTAGGGCGAGCATTGAGACGTCAACGAACGACGTGATCCGCGCGACCGTCGCCGACGACGCAATTGCGCCCAGCGCGCTTGGCGTCGTACAGCCGCTGGTCGGCCAGACTGACGAGCGCCTCGAGGTCGCGAGGCGTGTCGGTGCAGGCGACGCCGACGCTGGCGGTGACGGTCAGCCCGGGGGCGATCCGTTCCCACGGCTCGCCCTGCACCGCCTCGCGGATGCGCTCGCAGGCCGCCTGCCCCGCGCGGGCGTCGGTGGCGGGCATGAGCACCAGGAACTCCTCGCCGCCGCTGCGCACGACGATGTCGGTCTCGCGCAGGACGTCGAGGAGAAGCCCGGCGACGCGAACCAGGACCTGGTCGCCGGCGGCGTGGCCGAAGCCGTCGTTGATCGACTTGAAGTGGTCAAGATCGAGCACGGCGAGGGTGAGCGGGGCGGCCAGGCGGTCCTGGGCCGGGCGCTCGAGCTCGCGCGCGAGATAGCGGCGGTTGTGCAGGCCGGTCAGCCAGTCGCGGTCGGCCTGGTCACGCAACTGCTCCTGCAGGCCCTCCAGCTGACGGGTGCGCAGGACGAGCTCGGCGTGGGCCTGGGCCAGCTCGCGGTTCTTGGCCGCCAGCTCGTCCGATTCCCGGCGGGCGGCGCTGGTCTCGAGCGTCGCGCGCTCGAGGCTGAGCTGGAGCTCGGAGAGCTCACGGAAGGCCTCGCGCTCGAGCTCGGCCGATCGCGCCAGCGCGTCGTAGGCGGCCTCGATCCGCCCGGCGGCGCGCAGCTCGGTGGCCAGCGTGGACAGGATCAGGCTGCGGATCTGGGGGACGCGGTCGCCCAGCCAGGCCAGGGCTCCCTCCCCGGACTCCTGAGCGTCGTCGAGCTGGCCCAGGGCCATCCGCGCCTGCACCTCCGCGCGCACGGTCACGCCGAGCACGTAGGGGTTGGCCTCGTGGTTGGCGGTGAGCAACGCGATGGCGCGCTCGGCGTCGGCGAGCGCCTCGGCCGGGCGG
>DASXCN010000462.1:0-3554 GCA_036491155.1 Solirubrobacteraceae bacterium
TGGCCGAGCTCTTCGCCAAGGGGCTCGGGGGGCGGCTGGGACCGCCGCTGGCCTCCCGCTGGGCTCCGGGCCTGACCGCGCATCCGCTCGGCGGGTGCCCGATGGGCGCCGACGCGCGTAGCGGCGTCGTCGACTCCCACGGCGAGGTGTTCGGCTACCCGGGGCTGTTCGTGGCCGACGGCTCGATCATGCCCGGGCCGGTGGGCCCCAATCCCAGCTTCACCATCGCGGCGATGGCGGGCCGGATCGGCAAGGCGGCGCGGGAGCGCGCGTCGTGAACTGGCGGCGCGACCGGGCCGGGGCCCCGGAGCCCGCTGGCGTGCGCTGGAGCGAGACCTTCCGCGGCCGGCTGGCTTTCGGCCAGACCGACTTCAACCAGGCGATGCTGCGCGAGCACGGCGAACCGGTGACCGCCGGGGTCACCGTGGTGATCGCCGACCTGGCGCGGTTCTTGGCGGCTCAGGCCGACGGCGGCATCAGCGACCCCGAGGCCATGCCCGCGCAGGTCACCGAGGGTTACATCCGTTGCGACGCCTTCGGCGGGGAGATGCGGGTCCGCTCGGGGACGTTCCGCGCGTTCGTACCCACCGCGCAGACCGAGCCACGCGACGCCCTGCACCTGCGCATGCGCTACGAGCTGGAGCTCGATGGCCCCGGCGGCCGGGCCTACGTGCTGGACGGGTTCAAGCTCGTGGAGAACGACCCGGGCTATGACTCGTGGTCAGACACGACGACGCTGTTCATCCGCATCTCGCACGTCGACGAGCTGGTGGCCATCGGCGTCCTGCAGATCAGCCCGCTGGCGTTCATGCGCCAGCTCACCACGTTTCGCGGGACCGGCTCGACGGTGTCGGCGCGCCTGGGCGTGCTGGCCCGTTACCAACGCTACTTCCTGACCTGCCTGGGGCGAACCTACGGCGGGCCGCCGGTGACCGGGTCGCGACCCAGCTTCCCGGAGGATCGCCCGCCGCCGCTGTGGCAGCCGCCGCCCGCCCCCGAGTTCGCGCGCCTCCCCGGAACGCAGCTGGCCCGGGCAGTCGTGCCCTTCGGCGTCCCCGACCTCGACTTCCCCCTCAACCTGCACCGTCTGCGCCGCCTCGACGCCGACGGCCGCACCCTCGCCCCCACGCTTGGCCCGGTGCTGCTGGTGCCCGGTTCGGGGGTGCGCGCGGAGATGTACTACGGCCAGCCGGTGGGCCCGTCGTGCACCGAGTACCTGCTGGGCCTTGGCTATGACGTGTGGGTGGAGACGTGGCGCGCCTCGATCGACCTGCCGCCCAACGACTACACCCTGGACCACGCGGCGATGCACGATCACCCGCAGGCGGTGCGCAAGATCCTCAGCGTGTGCGATGCCGAGAGCCCCGGCCGATCCACGCCGCTGAAGGCCGTGGTCCACTGCCAGGGGTCGATCAGCTTCATGATGGCCGTGGTGGCCGGGTGGATCGATCCGCGCGTCACCCACATCGTCTCCAGCGCCGTGTCGCTGTTCATCGACGTGACCGAGAGCACGTGGCTCAAGCAGCGGCTCGCCATGCCGATGGTGAGCAAGATGTTCGACGGGCTCGACGCGCAGTGGGGCATCCGGCCCACCACGCCCAACGCGGGCCTCTTCGCCGCGCTGGCCAAGAAGATGGAGCGGCCCTGCGGGAATCCGACCTGCCAGGTGGCCAACTACATGTACGGCTCGGGCTGGGACGTGCTCTTCCGCCACGTCGACGACGACGGCAATCCGTGGGTGGTGGATGCGGTGCACGAGTGGACGGGGCGCGAGGTCGGCTACACGCCGCTGAGCCTCATCGCCCAGGTGGCCGCGTCCAGCCGCCGCGGCTACATCGTCCCCTCCCCGGCGCCGCCGCCGGGCACCCCGCCCGCCTACCTGGCCCGACCCCCGCAGACCCAGGCGCAGATCACCTTCATCGCCGGCGATCACAACAACATGTTTCGCTGGCAGGGCCAGCACCGCGCGGCGCAGTTCTTCGATGAGTCCCTGGGCGAGGGCCAGACGGACTTCGCTGTGCTCCCGGGGTTCGGCCACCTCGACACCTTCTGGGCCCGCGACGCCCCGACGGTGTCCTTCCCCGTCATCAAAGCGGGCCTGGAGTGGGACCGGGGCGCCCCGCCGCCACACGCCGTCACCGGCCTGCCGACGGTGGGCCGGCCGCTGCCCGTGCGCCGCGGGCGGATCCTCAGCCGGCGCGGCCGTCGCCAGACGGTCAGCCGGCCCTAGTGTCAAGAAGAGTGGACTCAGGACACTAAAGCGGGCGCAACACGTCGACGCGCATCGGGGCGGTGAAGCACCGCTCCCCGGGCCGGTCCCCCGACGTGCCCAGCCGCGCGAACGCGGCTGCGATCTCATCGCGGCGCGCCTCGAACACCGGGGCGCGCTCGGGATCCACGCTCACCGTGCGGGCGCGGAAGGCGTCGACGTCGGCCAGGCACACGGTGACGTCGTAATCGACGGTGACGGCGCGCTCCAGGCCGGCGGTGGCGGAGTCAGCGAGCGCCGCCTCGGCGGCACGGCGCACCTCCAACTCGTCCTCCACCAGGCTGGTGAGGGCGAAGAAGTCTCCCTCGGCCACCGGCTCGGCCACGTACACCGCGCCGTCGGGCCGCAGCACGCGGCGCGCCTCGCGCAGGGCCGCCGCCAGGTGCTCGCGCGGGACGTGGTGCAACGAGCGCATGAACACGACGAGGTCCACCGAGGCGTCCTCGAGCGGGAGCGCCTCGGCGCGCCCGACGAGGTACCGCAGATCGCCCTTGCCGTCGTCGCGCGCCCGCGCGGTAGCCAGTTGTGCCTCGGAGATCTCGATGCCGATCGGCCGGGCGCCGCTCGCGGCGAGCTCCCGGACCAGCCCCCCGCCGCCGCATCCGACGTCCACCACGTCCTTGCCCGCCGGCGCCACCAGGCGCTCCAGCATCGACGTGTCGGTGATCGGCGCAACCGCCATGGCTGGATCCTAGACCGGCGTCACGCCGGGCTGGGTGAGCGCGTGCGCCGGCGCGCCGTCCGCGCCGCGGTGCTGAGCTCGGACACCGCTTCTCCACGGTGCGCTCTGCGGACCTCATCGTGGTCCTGGACTCCGGGCGGGTGGTGGAGACGGGCTCACACAACGCGCTGATGCGTGCCGGTGGCACGTACGCCGAGCTGTTTGAACTCCAGGCGCGCGGGTATCGCTGATCGCGGTCGGGGGCCCGCAGGGCACCACGGGCGCCAGTGCTGACGCGGCGACCGGCGTTGGCGCGCGCGTCACGGCGGCAGCGGTCACCGCGCGGGCCGCGCGGCGGCGGTGGCGCACCACGCCGACCACTACCAGGGTCAGCGCGATCGGAACGGTGGCGGGCAGGAGCAGCCCCGGCGTCAGCATCGAGTCGTAGGCGATGGCCAGTCCGGTGAGAAGCACGGCGGCCCTCACCTGGGCGCGCTCACCGGCGAGCGAGGCACCCAGAAGCGCCGCGAGGAAGAGGTCGGGATAGCCGATCGTGGTGGCCCCCAGGTGCGCACCGGTGAACCGCGGGCCGTGGAAGTTGGTTTGGGCGGCAGCCAGCACCGC
>DASXCN010000463.1:0-3323 GCA_036491155.1 Solirubrobacteraceae bacterium
ACGATCAGCCTCGCCGAGGCGATCTTCGTCTACGGCGACGAACTCGCCACCGACGTCGTCGAGGGCTACCTGCGCATCCAGTCAGACCAGGCCGGTGAGCGCGAGCGTCGCCGCCGCCGGCTGGGCGCCGCCCTGCTCGACCCCGCCGGCTACGACCACGACACCGTCGCGCGCGTCGCCGACCTCGCGCACTGGCCGCTGCCCCGTGCGCTCGCCGTCGTGGCGGTGGCCGGTGATGACCCGGCCGCGCTGGCGCGACGGATCGACCTCGACGTGCTTCTCGGCTCAGACGGCGACGGCCCCTGGCTGGTGCTGCCCGATCCCGACGCCCCCGGCCGCCGCGCCGCGGTGGACCGCGCCCTCGCGGCCCAGCCTGCGGCGCTCGGTCCCACGGTCGCGCCGCCCGACGCGCACCGCTCGCTGCGCTGGGCCCGGCTGACCCTCGCCGTCGTCGGAGCCGGCGACGGCGGCCCCCTGCGCGCGGTGGACCATCTCCCCGACCTCATCCTTCTCCAGGACCGCGAGCTCGGCGGTCTGCTGGCCCGTACCCGCCTGGCCCCGCTGGCCGAGCTCGCACCCGGAGAACGCGACCGCCTCACCGAGACGCTGGCGTCGTGGCTGGCCCATCAGCGCCACACGCCGGCGATCGCGCAGGACCTACACGTGCACCCGCAGACCGTCCGCTACCGCATCGGCAAGCTGCGCCAACTGCTCGGCGACACCATGGAGACCGCCGAGGGGCGCTTCGAGCTCGGGCTGGCGCTGCGCATCGACGCCGAGGCGGCGCCGGGGCCCGCCTAGGAGTGCTCCGCGTCGCGTAGCCTGCGCGGGGATGGCGTTCGTGGCTTTGGTGACCGGCGCGTCGGCCGGAATCGGCCAGGCGACCGCGCGCCGGCTGGCTCGCGAGCCAGGCGCGCGGCTGATCCTCGTCGCCCGGCGCGAGGACCGGCTGCGGGCGCTGGCCGACGAGCTCGGCGGCGCGACCGTGATTGCCGCTGACCTCACCGATCCCGGTGCACCCGCGCGAGTGCGTGCGGTGGTGGAGGCGGAGCACGGGGAACTGCACCTGCTCGTCAACAACGCGGGGGCCTCGTGGCGCGGGCGCTTCGCCGAGGCCGGCTGGGCCAACGTCCAGCGTCATCTGGAGCTCGACTTCGAGGCGCCGGTGCGGCTGACCGAGGCACTGCTCCCGTTGCTGCGCGCGGCGGCCGCGACGGCCGCGACGGTCGCGACGTCCGACGAGGGCCGTCGCGCCCCCGTGAGCATCGTCAACGTGGCCAGCACCGCCAGCCGGGTCGCCCGGCCGCGCGCGGCCGGCTACTCCGCGGCGAAGTTCGCCCTGGCCGGGTGGACCGACGGGCTGCATCTGGAGGAGCGCGACCATGGGGTCCACGTCGGTCTCGTGCTCCCTGGTTTCGTGCGCACCGAGGGCTTCCCCGCCACCGAGCTGGTGGCCAAGGCGGCCACGCGATGGATGGTCTCGACCCCCGAGGCGGTGGCCGAGGCGATCCTCGACGCCGGCCCGGGCGGGCGGCCTGAGCGCTACGTCCCGCGCTTCTACTGGATCTTCGCGGCGCTGCGGATCCTCGCGCCGCGCCTCGTGCGCCGAGCCGTCGGCGGCGGCGCCTTCACCACGACGACCGGTCACCAGTAGCCGGGCACCGTTCCGGCTGATTGCTGTGCGTACGATCGGGTACGCAAGCTACAGAACCGTAACTTACGGGTAAGCTACGGGCCCGTAACTCAACGATTTCGAGGAGCCAGAGATGAATGCCACCGCCCGCCGCGTGGCGGTCCTCGGCGGGACCCGGATCCCCTTCGCCCGCCAGAACGGCCCGTATGCGCGTGCTTCCAACCAGGACATGCTCACCGCGACCCTCGACGCCCTCGTCACGCGCTTCGGGCTGGAGGGAGAGGTCCTGGGCGAGGTCGCCGCCGGCGCCGTGCTCAAGCACAGCCGCGACTTCAACCTCACACGCGAGTCCGTGCTGGGTTCCAAGCTTGGTCCCGAGACGCCCGCCTACGACGTGCAGCAGGCCTGCGGCACGGGGCTGGAGGCGACGGTGCTCGTCGCCAACAAGATCGCGCTGGGCCAGGTGGAGTGCGCCATCGCCGGCGGGGTGGATACCACCTCCGACGCCCCGATCGCAATCAACGAGGACCTGCGCGAGGTCCTGCTCGAGCTCAACCGCACCAAGTCCAACGCCGGGCGCCTGCGGACGCTGGCCAAGTTGCGCCCCCAGCAGCTGGTGCCGCAGATCCCGCGCAACGCCGAGCCCCGCACCGGCCTCTCCATGGGCGAGCACACCGCGATCATGGCCACCGAATGGGGGATCGGTCGTGAGGAGCAGGATGAGCTGGCCGCGGCCAGCCACCGCCATCTCGCCGCCGCCTACGACTCCGGCTGGATGGACGACCTCGTCACCCCGTTCCTCGGTCTGGAGCGCGACCAGAACCTGCGCCCGGACTCCAGCGTCGAGAAGCTGGCCAAGCTCAAGCCCGTGTTCGTGGGATCCGACGGCACCATGACCGCCGGTAACTCGACCCCGCTCTCCGACGGCGCCTCGCTGGTGCTGCTGGCCTCCGAGGAGTGGGCCAAGGCCCATGACATCCCCGTCCAGGCCTACTTCACCGACGCCCAGACCGCCGGCGTGGACTATGTCCACAAGCGCGAGGGGCTGCTCATGGCGCCCGCCTACGCCATGCCCCGCATGCTCGCGCGCAACGGCGCCGCGCTCGGCGACTTCGACTTCTACGAGATCCACGAGGCCTTCGCCGCGCAGGTGCTGTGCACGCTCAGGGCCTGGGAGGACCCGGTGTTCTGCTCTGAGCGACTGGGCCTCGACGAGCCGCTGGGCGCGATCGACCACGCCAAGCTCAACGTCCACGGCGGCTCACTCGGCGCCGGCCATCCCTTCGGCGCCACTGGCGGGCGCATCGTCGCCGCGCTGGCCAAGGCTCTCAGTGAAACCGACCCGGCGCGCTCCGCCACCGGCGTGATCTCCATCTGCGCCGCCGGCGGACTCGGCGTCACCGCGATCATGGAGGCTGCCCATGTCTGACCGCTACGCCCAGCTCGTCAACACCCCGATCGGCAAGCTCGTCACCAAGCAGATCGGGCTGCCCCAGCCCTCGCGCCTGGAGCGCTATGACCCCAGCGGGCCCGTCATCGCCGGCCCGGTCCTACTCGGCACAGCGGGCGGGGCCGGCTCCGCGAGCGACGCCGGCCCCTCGCGGTTGGCCGCCCCAGTGGCCAAAGTGCTGAGGGCCATCGACGCCGACGTGTACACCGCCATGGACGAGGACCTGCGTGCGGCGGCCGC
>DASXCN010000464.1:0-2205 GCA_036491155.1 Solirubrobacteraceae bacterium
CCCTCCGCCGGCCAACACGCCTCGGCGATCACCGCCACCGACCCGGTCGGCGACATCCACGCCCACGCGCCGCCGCTGTCCCAGGTCAAGGCCGAGCTCAAGCTCGAGCACGTGGCCGCGCCGGTCAACAACGCCACCTACCTCAACCCGCTCCCCGACGTCACGCGCTGGGAGCGCACCGACCAGGGCGTCGACGCGGCCATGAACCCCGGCGCCCCGATCGTGGCCCCCTGCCGGATCAAGATCCTGGACATCGAGCCGGGGTGGTATGCGGGTCAGCCGCTCGTGTACTTCGAACTGCTGGAGGGCGCCGACGCGGGCAAGGTGCAGTACGTCGCCGAGCAGATCACCGACATCGCGCCGCCGGGCTCGATCCTCGAGCAGGGTCAGGCGGTCGCCCGCTACGCCAAGACCGGCACCGCGATCGAGTACGGCTGGTCGACGCTGAGCGGCATCACGCTGGCGGTGGCCACCACCGGCTACGAGGAGGGCGAGATCACGCCCGCCGGGCGCAACATGCGCGCCTGGCTCAACGCGCTCGGGGCCGGCGCAGGCCCCGACACCTAACCGGCGCCCACGTCAACGTCACCGCCGCGCGCCCATCTGATCAATGGCGAGGTGTCCATCTGGTCCCGCCGCGTTCGTCGTAGGGGTGATAAACGACACGGGTGCCGCCGCGGCGGCACCACCCGACCCCGGAGGCTCAACGATGAAATACCTCATGTTTGTCTGCGTGGATGAAGCCCTGGCCACCCCCGAGGCCACCAAGGACATGGGGCGCGACTCGATCGCATGGGTGCAGGAGATGGACGGACGCGGCGTGCGCCTGCAGGGCAACCGGCTCCAGGAGCTCAGCACCGCCACCACGGTGCGGGTGCGCGACGGCGAGGTCGTGCTGGCCGACGGGCCGTTCGCCGAGACCAAGGAGCTGATCGCCGGCTTTGACGTCATCGACTGCGCCGACCTCGACGAGGCGATCGAGGTGGCCGGCAAGCACCCGGTGGCGCGGATCGGCTCGATCGAGGTGCGACCGTTCGCGGAGGACTGACAGACGACGACGCCCAGGAGGCGGTCGCGGCGGCGTTCACCGACGAATGGGGACGCGTCGTCGCCGCGCTGATCCGGCGCACCGGCGATTGGGACCTGTCCGAGGAATGCGCGCAGGAGGCCTTCGCGCAGGCGCTGGCGCGCTGGCCCACGGACGGCGTCCCGGACCGGCCGGGCGCGTGGCTGACCACGGTGGCCAAGAACCGCGCCATCGACCGCCTCCGTCGCGAGCGTCGCGGCGCCGAGCTGCTGGAGCAGGCGGCGACCGCGGAACCCGAGGTGCCGGCGATGGACGACGACAACGACGACAGCGGCATCGCGGACGACCGTCTGCGCCTGATGTTCACCTGCTGCCATCCGGCGTTGCCACTGGAGGGGCGGGTGGCGCTCACACTGCGCACGCTGGCCGGGCTGACCACGAGCGAGATCGCACGCGCGTTCCTGGTGTCGGAGCCGACGATGGCCAAGCGCCTCGTCCGCGCGAAGGCGAAGATCGCCGGTGCGCGCATCCCGTACCGGGTCCCGCCTGCGCACCTGTTGCCCGAGCGGACCGGCGGGGTCCTGGCGGTCCTGTATCTGCTGTTCAACGAGGGCTACGCCGCCTCCGGCGGACCGGAGCTCATCCGCGCTCAGCTGTGCGACGAGGCGATTCGTCTCGGCCGGGCGCTCAGCCGCCTCATGCCCGACGAGCCCGAAGCGGCCGGCCTGGTGGCGTTGATGCTCTTTCACCACTCGCGCCGTCGCGCCCGGTGCGACGCGGCGGGGGAGCTCATCACCCTCGAGAACCAGGACCGTGCGCGGTGGGACCAGGCTCAGATTGACGAGGCTCGCGGGCGTCTGGAGGCGGCGCTGCGCCACGGCCGCGCCGGTCCGTATCAGCTGCAGGCGGCGATCGCGGCCTGCCACGCCGACGCCGCCGCCGTCGCCGATACCGATTGGGATCAGATCGCCTGCCTGTATGACCTGCTGCGCGAGGTCATGCCGTCGCCGGTGGTGGCGCTCAACCGGGCCGTGGCCATCGCCATGACCCGGGGGCCGGCGGCCGGCCTGGAGGTCATCGATGACCTCGAGGCATCAGGTGAGCTGGCGGGTTATCACCTGCTCGACGCGACCCGGGCCGATCTGCTGCGCCGGCTGGGCCGGACCGACGATGCCGCC
>DASXCN010000465.1:0-6062 GCA_036491155.1 Solirubrobacteraceae bacterium
GCGGTAAGCGGCCAGCGTTCTGTCCCCGCACTGCTCCCAGGTGAAGTTGCGGCTCGCGGTGGTTCGGGCCGCCGTGCCCAGGCGGCGGAGCTCCTCCCGGTCCGCGCACAGCCGCTGAAGCGTGCCCGCGAGTTCGTCGACATCCCCGGGCGTCACCAGCAGCATCCCCTCACCGGCGGCGGCGATGTCCTCGGGACCGCCCTCGCCACGGCTGCCGATCGCCGGCACGCCTGCGGCCATGGCTTCGACGAAGGCCACTCCGAACGGCTCCTCCACGCCAGGCATGACGAACAGATCACACTCGGCCATCCGAGCCAGCGCCTCCTCGTTGGGCAGCTGCCCGAGGAACCGCACGCGGTCATCGAGGTCAAGCTGGGTGGCCAGGCGCTCCAGCTCGTGCCGCTGCTCGCCGTCGCCGATCACGAGGTACTCGGGACGGCTCGCCCGGTCAAGCCTGGCCAGCGCTCGCAGGACGACGTCGTGGTGCTTGCGTGCCTGCAGGTGGGCAACAGTGACGAGTCTCACCCGCCCGTTGTGCGCCGGAGTCGTCGACGTGACGGTGGCGCCGAGGTGAACGACTGACACCGGCAACGGGCCACCGGCGAGCTGGAGGCAACGTCCGCGCGCCCAACTGCTGTTGGCCAGGACGAGATCGGCCCGATTGAGCGCCGCCAGGCATGCCCGCCGCCCGACCCAGCTGTTCTCGGGCACGTGGATCATGTCTCCGCCGTGCGCCGAGACGACGAACGCGGGGGGCCCCGCCTCCGAGCGGCGGCTGATCCATCGCGCGGCCGCGTGGCCGGTCGGCGCCAGGCAGTGAGCATGCAGTACGTCGAATGGCCACGACTGGTAGAGCCGGTCGAGCGCGAGGCGCAGTGGTCGCGCCATCCAGTAGCCCCAGGTGCCGTATGAGATCGGCCGTGGCGGGCCCAGCCACGGCACGGACTGCACGGCAAGACCGTCGAGCGTTGTCGGTCGCAGCGACCGTCGCGCCCCGGCGGCCCATCCGCGCAACGCCTGCAGGTCGGGCGGGAGGCGAGCCACCCGCCGCGCCACGGACATCGGCGGAACCGGCCGGCGAAGCGCCAGGACACGGACGTCGGCCCCCAACGCCCGTACGGCTTCCGCCTGGCGATGGGCCCAGATCCCATGAACCGGATCCGCCGGCGACGGATACCACTCAGCAACGACCGCGACGCGCACGCGCTGAGTGTGGCAGGGCCGCCGCCGGTGTCAGCGAGGGCGCCTACTGCCCGACGGAGAAGAGCGCCTCGAGGTCGTGGCGCGAGTAGACCTCGAAGGCGACCATGGTCTGGGTGCGCCGGACCCCCGACAGCTGCGATAGCTTGCCGGTGACGACCTGCGCAAGCATGTCCTGCTCGCGCAGTCGCAGAATCGCCACGAAGTCCCACTCGCCGGTGACCGAGTAGGCCTCGGCCACTCCCTCGATGCCGGCCAGCTCGCCGCCGAGGGTGGCCAGCGCCGATCCCTCGGCCTGAATGAGGACGATGGCGTGGGTCATGGCGTGTGCGTGGCGCCCGGCTCCAGGACCACCACCATCGAGCTCGTGGCCGACTCAACGTCGGCCTTGAACGCCTCGGCGTCGGTCTCGACCAGCGGGAACGTGTTGTAGTGGCACGGGATCACGGTCTTGGCCCCGACGAAATCGGCGGCGTCCACGGCGTCGTGGCGGTCCATGGTGAAGTGGCCACCGATGCACATCAGCGCGACGTCGACCTGACGGCGCTTGCCCACGAGCTGCAGATCTGAGAACAGCGCGGTGTCGCCGAGGTGGTAGACCAGCGTGTCCTTGAAGTTGACCAGCAGCCCGGCGGGCGTGTTGACGGTGCCCTTCGGAGTGGTGGAGGTGTGCCACGCGGGCACCAGCTTGGCCCACCCCCAGTCGAAGTCGTGGGAGCCGCCGAGGTTGCAGTTGACGACCTCCAGGCCGTCGCCCTCCAACTCGCCGGCCAGCTCGGTGATCGCCAGCACCGGTGCGCCGGTGCGCTTGGCGATGTCGACGGTGTCGCCCAGATGGTCGGGATGACCGTGGGTGAGCAGGATCGTGGTGGGGTTGAGCTCGTCTGCCGTGGCGGCGGCCTTGGGATTCCCGCTGAGGAACGGGTCGATCAGAACGCTGGTGTCACCGTCGGACAATTCAAAAGCGGCGTGGCCGAGAAAACGGATGTCCATCGGGTTCTAGTCCTCCTGTTGGTCTTCGGGATCGGTGCGTTCCAGCGCGCGCGAGAGCTCGAAGCCGACCGCGACTCCCACCAGCATCCCCAGTCGCGTCTCCTCGACCAGGAGCGTCTTGACCGCTCGCAGCCGGGCCTCGCCTTCGGCTTCGTTGGCCGCCTCGCGGACGGCCTGCTCATGCGCGGCGTCGAACCATCCACCATCGGCGATGGCCGCCGCCAGCACGCGCTGCAGTGACGGGGCGGCGCGCATGACGATGTCCTGGGCGTCTTGCAACCGCGTTGGGTCAGTGAGCTCGTCGATGGCGGCATCAAGCTCGGCGTCTGTGTAGGCGCGCTCCGGCACTGGCGCCGATCATAGGACGCGACTGAGAGGCGCTCCCCGACGGGGCGTCAGCGCTCGCCGATGAGGGCGAGAGGGATCCCCACCGCGAACCCGGCGACGATCCCCACCCCGTCAGACACCCAGCTGGCGGCGATGTCGGCCAGGGGCATGAGCGCCACCGCGACGGCGATCACAGCGGCGCCGATGAGATCTCCGTCGACCTCGCCGCCGGAGCGCAGCGTGAGCAGGTCCGGCGTCGCCCATGCGCACACCAGCGCCAGCGCGCCGCCCTGGGCGCCGAGCAGGATCGCGTTGGGCTGGATCGCCGTGGTGGCGGCCAGGCCGCCGACGCCGCCGATGAGGAAGAGGACCAGCACCGGAAGCGGGCCGTGCCGGCGCTCGAGCAGCCAACCGAACAGGCCCACCGTGCCCAGGGTGATCATCGCGTAGCCGATGTTGTCGTAGGTGAAGGCCGCAGTGAACAGCCGCCACCACTGTGACCCGGGCTGGCCGACGACGATGAGGTTGCCCGATGAGCCGCCGAGGTTGGTCCGCCACAGCAGACAGCCGATGAGACCGGCGAGGACGAGCGCGAACGTGGCGTACGGGCGGGTGTCGCCCCGGATGCCGGGGATTTCGTCGCGCTTGAGGCGGGTCAGCAACGGAGGCGCCTGGCGGCGTGCCTTGCGCTCGGCCACGCGCTGGTCGCGGTCGAGCTTGGGAGCGCGTTTGCGCAACCGATTGCCGCAGTACGGACACTCGGTGATGTACGGGCTGACCTCGGACCCGCAGCTCTTGCAGATCACGAACAGGTCTGGTCCGCCGGTGCTCACGATCCGATTGTAGAACCGCCTCGCCCTCGTCTGGGGCGCTTTCCCGTGACCAGCGTCCGGGCGGTTCGGAGTCAGACCACCGTGGCGGCCACGATCTCTGCCATCACCTCGCGCAGATCGTGGTTGGCCTCGTAGACGACGACCTGCCGCGCGGCGCCGTTGCCGCGGGCCAGCAGGTCCTCGACCGCCTCCAGTTCGGACAGCGTCCCCAGGTCGGCGCAGTGCTCACGCATGCGATCGATGAGCCGCCGGGCCAGGACCCGGGTCGGCACCCGGTCAGAGCTGGGCAGGTCGACCAGCTCGCCCTCCAGGCCATGGCGCGCCGCCAGCCACTTGTTCTCGTCCAGCATCTCGAACGGATAGGGCGAGAGCTTCTTGCCGGCGTCGTAGTGCTCCGCGAGCTCGCGGACCATCGCCTGCACGAGGGCGGCCAGGCCCAGTGAGTGCTCGATGTGGGTCTGGGAGTCCATGACGCGAATCTCCACGGTGCCGAACATCGGGTGCGGGCGGACGTCGTGCCACAGGTAGGTGTAGTCCTCGATGACCCCGGCCGTGATCATGAACTCGATCCGGCGTTCGTAGTCCTCCCAGTCCTCGTAATGGGGCGGGATCCCGACGCGCGGGAAGGCGCGGAAGATCGGCGTCCGCGTCGAGGCCAGGCCGGTGGTGCTCGCGCGCCAGAAGGGGGAGTTGGCCGACAGGCCCAGCAGCACCGGCACGTGGACGCACATGCCGTTGGCAACGTGGATGGCCTTGTCGGGGTCGTCGAGGCCGACGTGGACGTGCATGCCGAAGATGAGCTCCTGGCGGGCAACGAAGCGCAGCGCGGAGATGAGGTCGCGGTACCGGGGGCGGGCCACGATCCGCTGGTCCTCCCACATCGCGAACGGGTGCGTGCCGGCCGAGCCGATGGCGAGGTCCTTGGTCGCGGCGGTCTCCACCACCTGCTTGCGCAGCGCACGCAGCTGGCGTCCGGCCTCGGGGACGTCGGCGCACGGGTCAGTGGAGATCTCCAGAACGGACTCCATCAGCTCAGGCTTGATGTCGCCCACCGGCGCGGACTCGAGCATCGCCTCGATCGCGTTGACGAGCTCATAGGACTGCGCGTCGAGGATCATCAGCTCTTCCTCGATCCCCACGGTGTATTCGTGTCCGGCGAAGCGGTGCTCCACTGCGGGCAAGCGTAAGGGATCGCCCGGAAACGATCCCTTTTGGACGCCGACCCCCACAGATCGGTCCCGGTGTCGCGAGACAGGCTGTCGATACCAGTCTGGGCGCGTCTGGACGCGCCTGGGAGCCGGCGATCATCCCGCCGGACCACCAGTACGACTTGGATGATCGCCGGCTGCCAGCCACGCCCAGCCATCGCCCATCCAGGCACCGACGGCCCGCCTCACGACACTAGACTGAATCGTGAACTTCGAAAACCGTTAAGAGAAGGGCGGATTGCCATGGCGCTCGGTTACGACGGAAAGCTGTACATCCTCGCGTTCGACCATCGGGGGTCGTTCCAGAAGAAGATGTTCGGAATTCAGGGCGAGCCGACGGCCGAGGAGACCGCGACCATCACCGACGCCAAGCACCTCATCTACGAGGGCATGGAGGTGGCCGTCAAGCGCGGGCTGGATGCCGCCGCCACCGGCGTGCTGGTCGACGAGCAGTTCGGCGGCAACATCCCTTACGAGGCACGCGCCGAGGGCCTCAAGCTGTCCATGCCCGTCGAGAAGTCCGGCCAGAACGAGTTCGACTTCCAGTACGGCGCGGAGTTCGGCGCCCACATCGAGAAGTTCAACCCCGATTTCTCCAAGGTGCTGGTCCGCTACAACCCCGATGACCCGGACACGGACCTCAACAAGCGCCAGCTCGACCGCCTCAAGGAGCTGGCCGACTGGCTGCACGCCAACGGCCGCAAGTTCCTCTTCGAGCTGCTGGTGCCGGCCACCGATGCGCAGCTGGAGTCGGTGGGCGGGTCATCTGACCGCTACGACGCCGAGCTGCGTCCCGAGCTTATGCGCCGCTCCATCGAGGACTGCCAGAAATTCGGCATCGAGGTCGACATCTGGAAGATCGAGGGCGTCGATGAGCAGTCCGACGCCGCCATGCTGGCCGAGCAGGCCCGTTCGGGCGAGGGGCGCGAGGGCGTGACCTGCGTGCTGCTGGGCCGCGGGGCCTCCACCGAGAAGGTCGAGGAGTGGCTGCGGGCGGCCTCGCCGGTCCAGGGGTTCATCGGCTTCGCCATCGGGCGCTCGATCTGGTGGGACGCGCTCAAGGGCTTCCTCGACAAGGAGCTCGATCGTCAGGCGGCAGCGGCCAAGATCGCCGACAACTACCTGCATTTCGTCGGTGTCTACGAGAAGCAGCACGTCGCCTGAGGGCGGCGTGAGACGACGGGGCGTGGCCCCATGCTCGCCCCGCGGTTGCACCAATTGGTAGGCTCGCGCCGATGGCGATGAAGATGCGCCAGAGCCTTGCGCAGTTGGAGCAGGAGTTCCGGCAGGAGACGCAGCTTGACCGCAACCGGCGCGAGACGCTCCGGCGTCAGGCCGTGCGCCGCTCGCGCCTGCGCATCCACGTGCGCAGCCGCAAGCGCAGCTCTCTGCGCTACTGGATGCTCATCCTCTCGCTCGTCGCAACGGCGCTGATCGTCACCGCCGGGATGTTCGAGACGCTGTACCGCGTGCTCGGCTGAGCGGCCTCGGCGCCCGTCCC
>DASXCN010000466.1:0-1765 GCA_036491155.1 Solirubrobacteraceae bacterium
GGTGACCTGCTCGCCGTCGCGGCGACCGGGGCGTACTGCCGGTCGCTCGCCTCGAACTACAACCACCTGCCGCGCCCGGGCGTGGTCGCGGTGACCGACGGGGCGGCGCGGGAGATCGTCCGCCGCGAGACACTAGATGACCTGCTGCGATTGGACGTCGGATGAGCTTTGGCGAAGATAAACCCGGCAAAGTGCTCCGGGTGGCGCTGCTCGGCTGCGGCGTCGTCGGCACCCAGGTCGCGCGGCTGCTCGCCGAGCAGGCCGACGACCTCGCCGTGCGGACCGGCGCGCGGCTCGAGCTTGTGGGCATCGCGGTGCGCCGGCTCGCGCACCCGCGCGAGGGGGTGGACCCCGCGCTGCTCACGACCGACGCGATGGGCCTGGCGACCCGCTCTGACGTGGACATTGTCATCGAGGTGATCGGCGGCATCGAGCCGGCCAGGTCGCTGATCCTCGGCGCCCTGGAAAGCGGTAAGTCCGTGGTCACGGCCAACAAGGCGCTGCTCGCCGAGCACGGCGAGCAGATCCACGCGGCGTCGCGGGCGTTCGGCGCCGACCTGTATTACGAGGCGGCGGTGGCGGGTGCCATCCCGATCCTCCGCCCGCTGCGCGAGTCGCTGGCCGGCGACACGGTGCACCGCGTGCTCGGCATCGTCAACGGCACCACCAACTTCATCCTCGACCGGATGGACAGCTCGGGCGCGGACTTCGGCGACTCACTCGAGGAGGCGCAGTCGCTCGGCTACGCCGAGGCCGACCCGACCGCCGACGTGGAGGCGTTCGACGCCGCGGCCAAGGCCGCGATCCTGGCCGGGCTCGCCTTCCACACGCGGGTGACCGCCGCCGACGTCTACCGCGAGGGCATCACCGAGGTGACCGCGGCGGACATCGCGTCGGCGAAGGCGCTCGGCAGGACTGTCAAGCTGCTCGCGATCTGCGAGCGGTCGGGTGGCGGCGGTTCGGCGGATGGCGTCGCGGTGCGCGTCCACCCGGCGATGATCCCGCGCACCCACCCCCTGGCGGCCGTCGGCGGCGCGTACAACGCGGTGTTCGTCGAGGCAGGCTCCGCGGGACAGCTGATGTTCTACGGCGCGGGGGCAGGCGGGACCCCCACGGCGTCGGCGGTGCTCGGTGACATCGTTGCCGTCGCGCGCAACCGGCTCGCCGGCACCAAGGGCCCCGAGCTTTCTACCTACGCCGAGCTGCCGGTCCTGCCCATGGGCGATACGCTGACCAGGTACCACGTATCCCTGGACGTGGCGGACAAGCCGGGCGTGCTCGCCCCCGTCGCCGAGGCGTTCGCCAGGCACGGCGTCTCGATCCAGGCGGTGCGGCAGACCAGCAGGGGCGAGGACGCCCTGCTCATCATCGTCACGCACGAGGCGAGGGACGCCGACCTCGCCGCGACGATCTCCGAGCTCCAGGCGCTGCCGGTCGTCCGGGCGGTGGCGAGCGTGATGCGGGTCGAAGGGGAGGGAGACCAGTAATGAGCTCCGAAGCCGCGGTGACCACCGGGGCGCGCGCGCCGTGGCGCGGCATCATCACCGAGTACCGCGATCGGCTCCCGATCACGGCGGGGATGCCGGCCGTGACGCTCCAGGAGGGCGGCACGCCGCTGCTGCCCGCGCCTGCGCTCTCCGCGCGCACGGGCTGCGACGTGTACCTGAAGGTGGAGGGCCTCAACCCGACCGGGTCGTTCAAGGACCGCGGCATGACGACCGCGATCACGGTGGCCGCCGCCAGGGGTGCCCAGGCGGTGATCTGC
>DASXCN010000467.1:0-3239 GCA_036491155.1 Solirubrobacteraceae bacterium
CAGTTCGGCGTCGCCCATCTCGTGCTGCTGGCGGGGGTCGCCCTGCTCAGCCTGTATGACCCGATCTCGGCCACGCAGTTCTGGGTGCTGGTGGCGGTGTCGCAGGGCGTGGTCGTCCTCGACAACCTCGTCTCGATCAAGCTGACGCGCCGCCTGTGGGCGCCGTTTCGCCGGTGGGAGCGGGGCGCGCGCGACCGGGCCGCGACCGTGGCCGCGTGGCTGGCGCTGGCCACGCTGCCCATCGAGTACGTGCGCTCCACGCGCCGCTACCTCCTCTTCTCCTACCTGCCGCTGATGGCTTTCTTCACCTGGGAACTGCGGCTGCCGTGGTACGGCTTCTTCGTGCTGGCGGTCGTGGGCAGCGTCGTGCTCGCCTACGCGCTGATCCTGCGCTACTTCATGATGGAGGTGGTGGTGCGCCCGGTGCTCGAGCGCGTCGCCGACGAACTCCCACCCGACTTCGCCATCAACGCCCCGGCCCTGCCGCTGCCGGTGCGCCTGTTGGCGGTCGCTCCGATCATCAACGTGATCACCGGGGTGGTGGTGGCCGGGCTGGTCGACCAGCGCCATCATGCGTCGCTGTCGGACGTCGGTCTGGCCTGGGTGATCGCGGTCGCCGTGTCGTTCACGATCTCGCTGGAGCTCACCGTGCTGGTGGTGCGCTCAGTGGTCAGTTCGCTGCGCGACCTGCGCCGGGCCACCGACGCGCTGCGCCGGGGCGACTACAGCGTGCGCGTTCCCGTGGTGGCCACCGACGAGATCGGCGCGCTGGCCCAGTCGTTCAACACGATGATCGAGGGCCTGGAGGAGCGCGAGCGGCTGCGCTCGGCCTTCGGCGCCTACGTCGATCCCGGCTTGGCCGAACGCGTGATCAAGGAGGGCGCGGATCTGGCCGGTGAGGAGGTCGAGGTGAGCGTCCTCTTTCTCGACATCCGGGAGTTCACCGCGTTCGCCGAGCGCGCGGAGCCGGCCGAGGTCGTCAAGCTCCTCTCGGACCTGTGGGAGCTGACGGTCCCCGTGCTCCTGCAGCACGGCGGCCACGCCAACAAGTTCATCGGCGACGGGCTGCTGGGCGTCTTCGGGGCGCCCGAACCCCTCGACGACCACGCCGACCGGGCCGTCCAGGCGGCGCTGGAGGTCGCGCGGCGGGTGCAGGCGGAGTTCGACGGACGCATCGAGGTCGGCATCGGCGTCAACTCCGGGCCGGTGATCGCCGGCACCGTAGGTGGTGGCGGCCGGGTCGAGTTCACGGTCATCGGCGACGCCGTGAACACCGCGGCCCGGGTCGAGGCCGCCACTCGCGAGACCGGCGATCGTGTGCTGATCACGGAGGACACTCGGCGCCGGCTCAGAACACAGGTGTTCGAGCTCGATGAGCGCAAAGCGGTTGAACTGAAGGGCAAACAGGTACACGTAGAACTGTGGGCTCCGCGCGCGCACCCCTCCGACGTCTCCAGCAACGGCCGCGCCGGCGCGTCGGTATCCGACTGAGCCTGCGCGCGGTGCCCCGCGCCATCCATCGCTTCTGGCGGATCGCCTACGAGGGCAACATCACCGGTCTGGCCTCGATGATCGCCTACAACATGCTGCTGGGGATCATCCCGGTGGCGCTGCTGGGCCTGTTCATCGCCGGCCAGGTCCTCTCCAGCCATGCCGTGCAGCACTCGGTCCTCCAGGATCTCCAGGAGGTGTTCCCGGGGACCGCCGAGGGCACGCTGGACTCGTTGCTGAACCAGGTGCGCAGCTCCACCACCAGCACCGGCGTGCTGGCGCTGGTGGCCAGCCTGTGGCTGGGCTCCTCGTTCTGGGGCGCCCTGGACACCGCGTTCGACAAGATCTACCACGGCCCCTCGCGCGGCTGGCTCAAGCAGAAGCGGTTTGCCATCTCGATGCTGCTGGTGGTCCTGCTGTTCATGGTGGCGACCGTGGCCATCCCCACCGTGCAGAGCCTCCTGCGCGCCGGCGCCAACAAGCTGCCGTTTGACCTCGCCCACGTCGCCGGGCTGGTCTACGTCGCCTCGCTGGCCTTCAGCCTGGCGATCCTGTTCGTCTGCCTAGTCATCATCTACTCGCGCGTGCCGCACCTCAGCGTCCCGTGGCGCGCCGTCTGGCCAGGCGCGCTGGGGGCCACCGTGGCCATCGCCATCGTCGACTACGCCTTTCCGGCCTACCTCAGCAACATCTCGACGATCGCCCACTTCGGCACCACGATCGTGTTCGTGCTCATCATGCTCGGCTGGTTCTACGTGCTCGCGCTCATCCTCCTGGGGGGCGCGATCATCAACGCCATGCGCGTCACTCCCGGGGCGCCGACGGCCACGGAAGCCCGGTAGCGTCCCGGGCGTGAGCACCGCCGCGGACACCGAGACGCAGCTGCACGGGGGCCGGCTGGTGGCCCGCGCCCTGCGCGGCTACGGCGTCACCAAGCTCTTCACCCTCTCGGGCGGACACCTGTTCTCCATCTACGACGGCTGCCGCGCCGAGGGGATCGACATCGTCGACGTCCGCCACGAGCAGGCGGCCGCCTTCGCCGCCGAGGGGTGGGCCAAGGTGACGCGGACCCCCGGCGTGTGCGCGCTGACCGCCGGTCCGGGCGTCACCAACGGCATGAGCGCGATGGCCTCGGCGGCGCAGAACAACTCGCCGATGCTGGTGCTGGGCGGCCGCGCGCCCGCCTTCCGCTGGGGCCAGGGGTCCCTGCAGGAGATCGACCACGTCCCGTTCGTGGCGCCGATCGTCAAGCATGCCGCCACCGCCCAGAGCACGGCCGCGATCCCGGGCCTGCTGGACGATGCCCTGCGCTCCGCGCTGACGCCCCACTCGGGCCCGGCCTTCGTGGACTTCCCCCTTGACCAGGTGTTCGGCGAGGCCGAGGCGCCGCCGGCGGCGGACGCCCTGCCCGAGCCGTGGACCGGTCCGGGCGCGGATGCCGCGGCGATCGACCGCGCCGCCGCCCTGCTGCGCGAGGCCGAGCGCCCGGTGATCATGGCCGGCACCGGCCTGTACTGGGGCCGGGGTGAGGAGGCGCTGCACGCACTGGCCCGCGAGCTGCGGGTGCCGGTGTTCCTCAACGGCCTGGGACGCGGCTGCGTGCCCGCCGATGACGAGCTCGCCTTTGCGCGCGCGCGCAGCGCCGGGCTGGGCGGTGCCGACGTCGCGCTGGTGATCGGGGTGCCGCTGGACTTCCGCCTCGGCTTCGGCGCCGCCTTCGCGCAGGACGCCCAGGTCATCGCGATCGA
>DASXCN010000468.1:0-4507 GCA_036491155.1 Solirubrobacteraceae bacterium
AGTTGCGTACCGCGAAGCGCTCGCCGGCCAGACCGCGGATGAACGCGCGCCCGGCGGTGGCGCCGTACAGCACGGTGTTGCCGACGATCGTGTTCTCCTCGGCGCGGAACAGCGCGGTCTCGGGCGGGCGCACCGACACGATGCCCCCTGACAGCCCCTTGCCCGTGTAGTCGTTGGTCTCGCCCCGCAGCGAGAAGATCACGCCCGGCGCGAGCCACGCTCCGAAGCTCTGGCCCGCCGAGCCCGAGAACGAGATATCGATGGTGCCCTCAGGCAGCCCGGCCGCCCCGTGGTGGCGCGCGATCTCACCGGACAGGATGCCGCCGACCGTGCGGTTGACGTTGCGGACCGGGATCGGGCCCTGGCGCACTTTCTCGCCGCGCTCGATGGCGGGCAAGCACAGCTGCACGAGCTCCCAGTCCAGCGCGTCGTCGAGCACCGGTGCCTGCTTGCGGGTGCACGAGCGCGGCACCTCGGGCGGGAGGTCGATGGTGCCGAGGATCATCGACAGGTCGACTCCCCGCGACTTCCAGTGGTCCACCGCGTCGTCGGTCTCGAGCAGGTCGGCGCGCCCGATCAGGTCCGCGAAATGCCGTACGCCGAGCCGCGCCATCAGCCCCCGGACCTCCTCGGCGATGAACATCAGGTAGGCGACGACGTGCTCGGGGGTCCCTTCGAAGCGCGCCCGCAGTTCGGGGTTCTGCGTGGCGATCCCCACCGGGCAGGTGTTGAGATGACAGACGCGCATCATGATGCAGCCCATCGCGATCAGCGGGGCCGTCGAGAAGCCGAACTCGTCGGCGCCGAGCAGCGCCCCGATGACCACGTCGCGCCCGGTCTTCATCTGACCGTCCACCTCGACGGTGATACGGCTGCGCAGGTCGTTGAGCAGCAGCGTCTGCTGGGTTTCGGCGAGGCCGATCTCCCACGGCACCCCCGCCGACTGGATGGAGGACTGCGGCGACGCGCCCGTGCCGCCGTCGTGTCCGGAGATGGTGACATGGTCGGCGTTGGCCTTGGCCACGCCCGCGGCCACGGTGCCGACCCCCACCTCGGAGACGAGCTTGACCGACACCGAACTCGTGGGGTTGGCGCAGCGCAGGTCGTAGATGAGCTGCTTGAGGTCCTCGATGGAGTAGATGTCGTGGTGCGGGGGCGGCGAGATGAGGCCCACCCCGGGCGTCGAGTAGCGGATCTTGGCGATGTAGTCGTCGACCTTGTGGCCGGGCAGTTGGCCGCCCTCGCCGGGCTTGGCGCCCTGGGCCATCTTGATCTGAAGCTGGTCAGCGTTGACCAGGTAGTCGATGGTCACGCCGAAGCGCCCGGAGGCCACCTGCTTGATCGCGGAGCGGCGCAGGTCGCCGTTCTCGTCGGGAGTGAAGCGGGAGGGATCCTCTCCCCCCTCGCCCGTGTTGGACTTGCCGCCCAGCCGGTTCATGGCGATGGCCAGCGTCTCGTGGGCCTCGCGCGACAGCGAGCCGAGGCTCATCGCGCCGGTGGAGAAGCGCTTGACGACCTCCGCGGCCGGCTCCACCTCATCGATGGGGACCGGTTGCTCGGCGAAGCGGAACTTCATGAGGCCACGCAGCGCGGCCGTGCGCGTGGCCTCGTCGTTGGCCTGGCGGGCAAACTCGTCGTAGGCCTCCTGGGGGTCACGCGCGATCCCGACCCCCGCGGCGCCGTTCCCGTTGCCGCTGCCGTTGGGGCTGGGGGCCCTGGCGCGCACCGCGTGCTGCAGGTTGGCGATCGTGTCGGGGTTCCAGATGTGGCGCTCACCGTCGCGGCGCCACTGCAGGACGCCGCCGACGGGCAGCACCTCGCGCTCGGTGCGCGGGTAGGCGCGGAAGTGGCGGCCCAGGGCCTCGGCCGCCAGCACCTCCAGACCGACGCCGCCGATGCGGCTGGCGGTCCCGGTGAAGTACTCGTCGATGACGTCACCCTCGAGCCCGACGGCCTCGAAGATCTGCGCGCCGCAGTAGGACTGGATGGTGGAGATCCCCATCTTGGAGATCGTCTTGAGCAGGCCCTTGCCGATGGCCCTGACGATCCGCTGCTCGGCCTCCTCGCGCTCGAGGTCCTCCGGCAGCAGCGAGCGATCGGCGAGCTCGTCCAGGGACTCGAACATGAGATACGGGTTGATGCCGGACGCTCCATAGCCGATGAGCGTCGCCATGTGATGGATGTCGCGTGGCTCACCGGACTCGATGACCAGCCCGGTGCGCAGCCGCGTTCCGGCCCGCACGAGGTGATGGTGGACGGCGCCGACGGCCAGCAGCGAGGGCATCGCCACCCGCTCTGGCCCGAGGTTGCGGTCAGACAGGATGAGGATGTTGGCCCCGTGGTCGACCTGGTTGTAGGCCTCCTGGCACAGGGCATCCAGCCGCCGCTCCATCCCGTCGGGACCGTCCTCGATCGGCCAGGTGATGTCGAGCGTCGCAGCGGCGAAGATCTCGTGCGAGACCTGGCGCAGCTTCTCCAGCTGAGCGTTGCGCAGGATCGGCTGGGGCATGACCAGCTGGTGGGCCTGCTCGGGCGTCTCGGCCAGGAGGTTGAGCTCAGCGCCGACCCCGGTCTGCAGGCTCATGACGACGCTCTCGCGCAGCGGATCGACCGGCGGGTTGGTCACCTGCGCGAACAGCTGCTTGAAGTAGGAGAACAGGGGCGGCTGGCGGTCGGACATCACCGCCAGTGCGGCATCGTTGCCCATGCTGGCCACGGGCTCCTCGCCCATGGAGGCCATCGGGGCGATGATCAGACGCAGGTCCTCCTGCGAGTAGCCGAAGGCGAGCTGCTTGGAGCGCAGCGGCTCGACGCGTGGCACGCGCGGCTGGCGCTCGGGCAGGTCGTCGATGGCGACCATCGATCGCTCGTACCACTCGCCGTAGGGCTTGCGCCGGGCGACGCGGCGCTTGACCTCCTCATCTTCGACGATCCGGCCGTCTTCGAGGTCGAGCAGGAACAACTTGCCGGGGGCCAGTCGCCCCTTGCGCTGGACGTGCTCAGGGGCCACGGTGATGACCCCGGTCTCTGAGGCCAGGACCACGTAGCCCTCGGTGTCCTGGACCCAGCGGCCGGGCCTCAGTCCGTTGCGGTCGAGCACCGCGCCGGCCATGCGGCCGTCGGTGAACGCCACCGCCGCGGGGCCGTCCCAGGGCTCCATCAGGCAGGAATGGAAGTCGTAGAAGCCCTTGACGTCGGGGTCGATGTCGGTCCGCGTCCGATAGGCCTCCGGGATCATCATCATCATCGCGTGGGCGATGGAGCGTCCGCTGAGCACTAGGAGCTCCAGGACGTTGTCCAGCGTGGCCGAGTCAGAGCCGCCAGTGCGCACGACCGGCAGCACCTTGGCCAGGTCCTCGCCAAACAGCTCGGAGCTGAGCTGCGACTCCCGGGCGCGCATCCAGTTGACGTTGCCGCGCAGGGTGTTGACCTCGCCGTTGTGGGCGACCATCCGGTAGGGATGGGCCAGCTCCCAGCTAGGGAAGGTGTTCGTGGAAAAGCGCGAGTGCACCAGGGCCAGGCGCGAGGCGACACGGGGGTCGCGCAGGTCCGGGAAGTACCGGGGCAACTGGGGCGCGGTGAGCATGCCCTTGTAGACCATCGTCCGGCTGGAGAAGCTGGGGAGCGCGATCTCGGTGCCGGCAGCCCGTTCGATCACCCGGCGGATCACGTACAGCTTGCGCTCGAACGTGCCCTGATCCTCGACGTCGTCGCCGGCCTGGACGATCACCTGGCGGATGACGGGGGCCGACAGGCGCGCGGTCTCGCCGACGTAGCGGTCGTCAACGGGCACGTCGCGCCACCACAGAACCTTCTGGCCCTCGGCGGCGACGGTCTGGTCGATCAGCTGCTCGAACGCCCGGCGACGCTCGGGATCGCTTGGCAGGTAGCAGACGCCCACGCCATAGCGGCCCGGAGGCGGCAGCTCGACGCCCGCAACGGCACCGCGGATGAAGGCGTCGGGGATCTGGAGCAGGATGCCCGCGCCGTCGCCGGTGTTGGGATCGGCGCCCTCGGCTCCGCGGTGTTCCATGTTCTCCAGCGCCTCGAGGGCCTTCTCGACCACGGCGTGGCTGGCCTCGCCCCACAGCTTGGCGACGAGGGCGATCCCGCAAGCGTCATGCTCATTCGTGGGGTCGTAGAGACCAGTGGACGGGTGGGGCCCGTCTCCGAAACGGTACATATGGCGGTGCCTGGTCGAGAGGGTGGGCAGGAAGGCACTGCGGCCAACGCGCAAATCGTACCGAACCGAAGTTCGGTGTCAGCGGCCGGGAGCCTGAGAGTTGGCTAGGACTTCGCCTTGGCCCGGCTCGGGCGCTTTGTGCCCGGCGACTTGGCGCCGTTGGCCCCTGAGGACTTGGAGGAACTCGACTTGGAGGAGCTCGAGCGCTTGGTGCTCTCGCCCGATGATGTGCCGGACTCCGGCTTGTCGGAGCTGCCGCTGCGCACCTCGGCCAGGCTTGCCTCCAGCGCCGCCATCAGGTCCGGGGCGGGCACCTCCTCCTCG
>DASXCN010000469.1:0-6939 GCA_036491155.1 Solirubrobacteraceae bacterium
CAACCAACCGCGAGGGGGTCTGTGCCGATGGATCTGTGTCTGATGATCGAGGGCCAGGAGGGCGTGAGCTGGGATCAGTGGGTGGCCCTGGCCAAGGGCTGCGAGGAGCACGGGATTCCCACGCTGTTTCGCTCCGACCACTACATGAACCTCGACGGCCAGCACCTCGAGCGGGGCTCGCTGGACGCGTGGGCCACCCTCACCGCGCTGGGCGCGATCACCAGCACCGTGCGACTGGGCACGCTGGTCTCCCCCGCCACCTTCCGCCACCCGTCCGAGCTGGCCAAGGTCGTCGTCACCGCCGACCACGTATCCGGCGGGCGGATCGATCTCGGCCTGGGCGCCGGCTGGCACGAGCGCGAGCACGAGGCCTACGGCTTTCCCTTTGCCGACACCCGAACCCGGGTCGACGTGCTGGAGGAGCAGCTCCAGATCGTGCTCGGCACCTGGACCGAGGCCCCGTTCTCCTTCAGCGGGGCCCACTACACGCTCGAGGGCCTCGACGCCCAGCCCAAGCCGGTCCAGACACCGCGGCCACCGCTGATCATGGGCGGGTCGGCCGGCCCGCGCAGCGCCGCCCTGGCCGCCCGCTATGCCGACGAGTACAACACGCCGTTCGCCACGCTTGACGACATCGCGACGCGCAAGGCCGCGGTGACTGCCGCGTGCGAGGCCGCCGGTCGCGAGCCGCTGCCGTTCAGCATCATGACCGGGTTCCTCGTCGGCTCAGACGAGGCCGAACTGCGCGACCGCGCCGTCCGTCTGGCGCCGCGCATCGGCTCAACGCCCGAGGCGCTCATCGACGAGCCGCCCGAGGCGTGGATCGTGGGGACGGCCGAGCGCGCCGCCGAGCAGCTCGCCGCGCTGCGCGACGCGGGCGTGCACCGCGTGATGTGCCAGAACCTGCTGCACGACGACCTCGACGTCCTGGCGCTCATCGCCCAGCTGGCGCCCGGGGCTGCCTGACGCACCAGGGGCAAAAGGCGGGCCAACGGACCTGCTTGAATGAAATCCATGCCGACCTCCGAACAAGTCACAGAAGCCCTCCGATCCGTCATCGACCCCGAGCTGCGGCGCGACATCGTCGAGCTGGAGATGGTGCGGACGATCGACGTCCACGCCAACGGAGTGGTGGACGTGATGGTGTCCCTGACCACCCCCGGCTGCCCCATTCGCAGCCACTTCGAGACCGGCGTGGCCAAGGCCGTCCGCGAGGTAGAGGGCGTCACCGGCGTCAACGTGACCTTCGACGTGCTGTCGGGCGACGAGAAGGCGGCCCTGGGCCGTAAGCTCGGCCGCGGTGGCCTGCCCGAGGGGGCACTGGCCCAGGTCAAGAACGTCATCTGCATCGGCTCGGGTAAGGGCGGGGTCGGCAAATCCAGCGTCACCGCCAACCTGGCCGCGGCCCTGGCCGCCGACGGTAAGAAGGTGGGCGTGCTCGACGCCGACGTGTGGGGGTACTCACAGCCCCGCATGTTGGGCGTGGGCGCAGAGCGGCCCAAGGTCAACGAGGAGCGCAAGCTCATCCCGATCACCGCGCACGACGGCATCACCGTGATGTCGATCGGCTTCTTCGTTGAGCAGGACGCCGCCGTGGTGTGGCGCGGCCCGATGCTCCACAAGGCGCTGCAGCAGTTCCTGGAGGACGTCGCGTGGGGCGAGCTCGACTATCTGCTCATCGACCTGCCGCCCGGCACCGGCGACGTGTCCATGACCCTGGCCCAGCTGCTGCCGCAGGCCAAGTTCCTGATCGTGACCACGCCGCAGCCGGTGGCCCAGAAGGTCGCCGCCCGCTCGGCCGAGATGGCCGCCAAGCTCAAGCTCGAGATCGCCGGCGTGATCGAGAACATGTCGGGCTTCGTCACCCCCGGCGGCGAGCGCTTCCCGATCTTCGGCGAGGGCGGTGGTCAGCTGCTGGCCGAGGAGCTCGACGTGCCCCTGCTGGCCAAGGTGCCGCTGACGATGCCGCTGCGTGAGCAGTCCGACAGCGGGACTCCACTCGTCCTCTCAAACCCCGACGACCCGGCCGCGCAGGCGCTGCGTCACTGCGCCCGCGGGCTGATCGCGCTGTCGCCGATCGAGCTGCCGGTCATGCAGGCGCCCGCACCGGCCGCGGCCCCCAAGCCGGCCGGCATGTCGCTCCCGATGGCCTAAGGAGCTGTGCGGGTGGGCGCATGCGCCCACCCGTCGGCGGGTGCATGCACCCGCCGGACCCGCGCGCATGCGCGCGGGTCGTCCATTCAGCCGGCGTTCTTGTAGTACTCCGAGTTGATCTGGATGTACTTCTGCCACTCGTCGGGCAGCTGATCCTCGGCGAAGCACGCGTCCACGGGGCAGGCCTCCACGCACGCGTCGCAGTCGATGCACTCCTCCGGGTCGATGTAGAGCATCTCGACCTTGTCGTAGTCGGGCTCGTCGGGCGTCGGATGGATGCAATCGACCGGGCAGACCTCGACGCACGAGTTGTCCTTGGTGCCAATGCAGGGCTCGGCGATTACGTAGGCCATGTGTGTCGGATTCCTCTACTCGGTTGCAAGTGCGCAGCCGCCATCATTGCGGCGGGGAAGCCGCATTCTAGGCACACCCCTGGGCGCCTTGCCGGGTAGGCTCCGGGCGGTGCTGCTGCTCACCGGTGCCACCGGAACGGTCGGGCGGGCCCTGCTGCGGCCGCTGCTGGACGCGGGCACCCCGGTCCGCTGCCTCGTCCGCGATCCGCGCCGCCTGGGCCCCGACCGCGTGCGGGTGCAGATCGCGCTCGGCGACCTCGGCGATCATCTCTCCTTCCGTCACGCGCTGCGCGACGTGGACACCGTGGTGCACCTGGCCTCGGTCATCCGCGACCAGCCCCACGGCTCCATCGAGGAGCTCTCGGGCGTGGCCACCTGGCGCCTGGTCCAGGCGGCGGAACGCGCCGGCGCCCAGCGCTTCGTCTTCTTCTCCACGCTCGGGGCCTCGACGCGCAGCCGCGGCCGGCTGATGCGCGCCAAGGCCGTCGCCGAGAGTGCCGTCGCCGCCTCCTCGCTTCAGCACACGGTCTTCGCCCCCTCGATCATCTACGCCCCTGGCGACCCCTACCTGCGCCTGCTGCACCGGATGTCCTGGCTGCCGGTGATGGCCATCCCGGGAGCCGGCCACGCCGCCTTTGAGCCGATCAGCGCCGATGACGTCGCGGCCTGCGTGATGGCGGCGCTGCCCGGCGGCGCGGCCGCAGACGCCGCCGGCGCGCGCTATGAGCTGGCGGGGCCCGAGACCCTCACCCACCGGGAGATCGTGGCCCTGGCCCTGCGTTCGTTCGGGCGCCGGCGCCCGATCGTGAGCGTCCCGATGTGGCTGACCCGCCGGATTCTCGAGACGGTCGAGCTGGTGGGGGGTCCGACGGCGTTCGCCACCTGGGACGAGGCCGAGCTGCTGGAGATCCCGCTCATCGCCGCGCGCGGGACCGCCGACGCGCAGGCGCTGGGGGTCACCCCGCGGACGATGGCGGAGGTGCTGGGGCCCGGCCCGCCCACGGCAACGCCCGCTCCAGCTGCCCCGCCAGACCCAGCAGGAGCTCCTCGCGCGCCGGCCGGCCGATGAAATGCACCCCGGTGGGAAGCCGGTCGTCGCCCTGGTAGAGCGGGAGCATGATCGCCGGGGGACCCATCACGTTGACGATCGCCGTGTAGGGCGTGAACGCGCCTGAGCGCCGGTAGTGGCCCCACGGGTCGGGTCCACGGCCGTGGATCTCGCCGGTGCGCACCGGTCGCATCCCCAGGCCCGGGGTCACTACGACGTCAAAGCGCGACAGGTCGGCCACGAGCCCGCGCCCCACGCGCTCGAGCGTGCCCTGCGCCGCCAGTTGGGTGATGGTGTCCTGAGCGCGGGCGTGCTCCCACATCTTCCACGTGAGCGGCTCGACGTCCGCCTCGGTGGGCTCGCGGCCCGCGATCTGGCCGCCGGCGAACGTGGCCATCGCCGTTCCCGGCCCGAAGGCGCGGGTGAAGTCCGAGAGCAGGCCGCGGCCTGACCAGGGCGCCTCGTACTCCTCGACGTGATGGCCCAGCGACTCGAGCAGCGCCGCCGCGTCACGCGCCGCGGCCAGGTTGACCGGTTCCACCTCGGCGTCGTCGAGCGGCGGGTTGAGAACGAGTCCAATTCTCAGTCCCACCGGCTCAGAGGCCGACGCGGAGGCCAAGAGCTGCGCGTACGGTGCCGGCGGCGGCGGCGCCCAGGTCGCGTCGCCCGGCTCGTAGCCGGCCAGCACATCGAGGGCGGCGGCGGTATCGGCCACGGCGCGCGTCAGCACGCCGTCGGTGACCAGGAAGCTGTGGCCGGCGTCGGGCCCCACCGACACACGCCCGCGCGCCGGCTTGAGCCCTACCAGCCCACAACAGGCGGCCGGGATCCGGATCGATCCGCCGCCGTCGTTGCCGTGGGCGATCGGGACCATGCCCGCCGCCACCGCGGCGGCCGCCCCTCCGCTCGAACCCCCGGGCGTGCGGTCAAGCGCCCACGGGTTGGCCGTGGGCCCGAACCGGCGCGACTCGGTGGTGGGCAGGATCCCGTTCTCGGGCAGCGCCGTCTTGCCGACGATCACGAAGCCCGCGTCGCGCAGGCGGCGCACCAGGTAGGCGTCGTGCGGCGCCACGTAGTCGCCGAAGATGTCTGAGCCGTTGGTCAGCGGCATCCCGGCCACGGCCCGGTTGTCCTTGACCGCGATGGGCACCCCGGCGAAGGGCCGGGTGTCCCCGGCCCCGATCGCCCGCGCCGTCTCGAGCGCCGACTCGTGGGCGACATGGGTGAAGGCGTTGATCTGCGGCTCCAGCGCGTCGATCCGGTCAAGGGACGCCTGGACGAGCTCGACCGAGCTCAACTCACCGGACCGGATGAGCGCGGCGAGCTCGATGGCGGGACGCGTGAGCAGCTCCGGCACGAGCGCCAGCCTATCGCCCGGCCCCGGCGCGCGACGGCGATGCTTCGGGACCAAAGGACTAGCCTGTAGCGCGACCTGAGCCCCCCTCCCCAGGAGCCACACCTTTTATGAGCGCAACAGCGGAAGTTCAGTCGGGACTCGAGGGCGTCGTCGCGTTCGCCACCGAGATCGCGGAACCGGACCGGGAGGGTGGCGCGCTGCGCTACCGAGGTGTCGACATCGAGGAACTGGTGGGCACTGTGCCGTTTGAGCAGGTTTGGGGGCTCCTGGTCGACGACTCGCTGCTGCCGGGCTTGCCGGCGGCCGAGCCCAACGCGCTCAGCGTCCGTTCGGGCGACCCGCGTGTCGACGTGCAGTCGGCGCTGGCCATGCTCGGGCCCCAGTGGGGCTTTGAGCAGCTCATCGACATCTCCGACGAGGAGGCCCGCGACAACCTGGCCCGCGCCTCGGTGATGGCGCTGTCCTTCGTCGCCCAGTCGGCGCGCGGCATCGGACGTCCGCCGGTCTCCCAGCGCGAGATCGACAAGGCCACCTCGATCCCCGAGCGCTTCCTCATCCGCTGGCGCGGCGAGGCCGACCCCCGTCACGTCAAGGCCATCGACGCCTACTGGAACTCGGCGGCCGAGCACGGCATGAACGCGTCGACGTTCACCGCGCGGGTCGTCGCCTCCACGGGCGCCGACGTCGCCGCCGCGCTCAGCGCTGCTGTCGGCGCGCTCTCAGGCCCGCTGCACGGCGGCGCGCCGTCGCGCGTGCTCAAGATGCTCGACGACGTCGCCGAGATGGGCGACGCCGACCGCTACGTCAAGGACGTGCTCAACCGTGGCGAGCGCCTCATGGGCTTCGGGCACCGCGTCTACCGCGCCGAGGACCCGCGGGCGCGGGTGCTGCGGCGCACCGCCCACGAGATCGGCGCTCCGCGCGTCGACGTCGCCGAGGCGCTGGAGCAGGCGGCCCTGGCGGAGCTCAAGGCCCGCCGCCCCGACCGCGTGCTGGCCACCAACGTCGAATTCTGGTCCGCGGTGGTCCTGGACTTCGCCGAGGTCCCGCCGGAGCTGTTCACGCCGATGTTCACCTGCGCGCGCACCGCCGGATGGTCCGCGCACATCATGGAGCAGAAGCGCGAGGGCCGCCTCATCCGCCCGACCGCGAAATACGTCGGCCACTCGCCGCGGCCGCTGTCAGATCTCCAGTAGGGGCGACTCAGCCGCGGTATGGACCGTCGACGTACTGGCCCAGCATCCGGCTGGCGCTGAACATCGGACCCAGCGTGCGCAGCGAGGCGCGCATGAGCTCGATCCAGTGGCTCGGCAGCCCGGACTCGTCGCGCTCATAGAACGCCGGTAGGACCTCGTCTGAGAGCAGGTGATGGAAGGCGGCGGCGTCGCGCTCGTCCTGGGCCTGGTGGTCTGAGTCGACCTCGCCCGAGATCGCCCAGCCGTTGGAGGCGTCGTAGGCCTCGGCCCACCAGCCGTCGAGCACGCTGAGCTGCAGCCCGCCGTTGAAGACGTTCTTCATTCCGCTGGTGCCGCTGGCCTCCAGCGGAGGGCGGGGCAGGTTGAGCCACAGGTCACAGCCGCGCACCAGCGCCTGGCCCGAGGCCAGGTCGTAGTCGTCAAGAAAGACGACGCGCTCGCCCACGACACGAGCCGCCTTGAGGCCGAAGACGGCCTGCAGGGTGCGCTTGGCCTCTTCGTCGCGCGGGTGGGCCTTGCCGGCCAGCACCACCTGAACGGGCCGGTCGCCCTCGAGCAGGCGCAGCGTCCAGTCGGGGTCGCGGGTGAGGATCTCCAGCCGCTTGTAGGTCGCCACGCGCCGGGCGAAGCCGATCGTCAGCACGTCGGGGTCAAAGGCACGGGCGGCCGCGTCGACGTAGCCGCGCAGATCCCCGCGCACGAGGCGGTCGGCCACGCTGCGTGACCGCACGAAGGCGACGAGGTCGGCGCGCTGCCGGCGGCGGGTCTGCCACAGCTCCTCGGCGGGGATCTGGTCCACCGCCGCCCACACCTCCGGGTCGGCGCTGCGCT
>DASXCN010000470.1:0-6819 GCA_036491155.1 Solirubrobacteraceae bacterium
GAACTCGTGGACCTCCCCGGCGCCGTCGATGACGCGGAAGCCCCACAGGTTGTCGTTGATCGAGTGGATCACCGAGCCCCCGGCCGACCCCATCGCGGTGAAGCCGCTCACGGTCTGATGGCTGATCCCGCCCAGGCTGGACAGGGTCCAGCTGTTGTCATGGAACAGCCCATGGAGCAGGCTCGTCTCGAGCGTCGCCGTCGCTGTCGGATCTGAGGGATCTGCGCCCAGGTGGATGCCGGCCTGCGCCTCCACCAGCTTGCGCCCCACGTCGCGGACGCTCCAACCGCGGTAGCGGTCGAGCATCACGTTGAAGTTGTCTGAAGCGGGCGGGGTCTGCTGCTCCACCCGATTGCGCTCATCCCCGGTCGGGTCGGTGTAGACGGCGTACGACGGCGAGTGGGCGGCGCCGCGTACGCGGAGCTGGCGGCCCGCCTCCGCTGCCGCGGTGACGAGAGCGATGAGCTCAGCCTCGCTCGAGGGATGTCGAAAGCCGTCGGCCTCCGCAGGTACAACGTTCCCACCCACCACTGCCATCACCGGTCCACCTCGTCGCTGGGCGCGAGCCTAACCCCCGCTCACTCGCGCCGTCAACCCCGCTCGCCGGACGGTGAGAGCGGCGGCGATCCGCGCTCGGATCAGGTCGCCGTGGTCAGCCAGGCCAGCAGCTCGCCCAGCCGGTCGTAAATGGCGAAGTGACCGCCGTCGAGACGGACCACCGAGGCGTGGGGCAGCGTCCTGACCAGCCACTCCCCGTGACCCGGAGGCACAAGCGTGTCGTTGACGCCGTACCAGACGGCGACCGGCACGGTGATGGCACCGACGTCAAAGCCCCACGGCCGCGCCATCATCGCCAGGTCGTCGTCGACGAAGCCGTCGACGTTCTCCCCACAGCCGACCCTGAGGCTCTCGTCGAGCATCGTCCGGATCTCGGTTCGCGCCACCATCTCCATGTCGCTCGGCGACAGGTCATACCCCTCGCCCATGGGATGCTCGGGATCCTTGCCCAGGTTGGCGAGCATCTCGTCGGTCTCGCGCTGGAGCTCGGGACGCAGGGCCGCCTCTCCGGTGCGCGCGAGGTCGAGCTCGCGCACGTTGCCCGGAGCCATGCCGCGGACCCAGTCCTCGCGCGCCAGCCCGCCGTCGCCGTAAGGCGCGGGCCCGACGACGCTGGCGCAGCGCGTCACGCGGTCGCTCAGCAGCGCGCCGCACGCGAGCGCGTGGGGGGCGCCGCCCGAGCCGCCGGTCACCGCGAAGCGGTCGATCCCCAGGGCGTCGGCGATGGCGGCGACGTCGGGCGCCACGTCGGCGATCGTGCGGCCCGGGCGCCGGGTCGAGAGCCCGTAGCCGGCGCGGTCATAGGTGATGGCGCGCACCCCGGCGCGACGGTACACCTCGTCGTCGGGGTGGCGGGTCAGCCGCGATCCGGGCGTGCCGTGGAGCGAGAACACCGGAGCGCCCTCGGGTTCCCCCCATTCGCAGAAGGCGAGCGTGCGGCCGTCGGTCGTGGTGGTGGTGGCGGTGTCGGCGGCGGTCATGCGCCCGATCGTACGATCAGACGGCGACACGGTCCAGACGGCGCGCCGCGAGCCGCCCCAGCAGAGGGGCGAACTTGAACAGCGCCGGGCCGGTGATGCCCACGACGCCCTCGTGCTCGATGAGATCCCATCCGTCGTGGGCCAGCGCCGGGTCCACGGCGGCGACGCGCAGCGGGAACTCGCAGGCGACGACGCGCTCGGCGACGGGATGCAGGCCCGGGAACAACCGCTGCGCGATGGCGATGATCCGTGGGTGGGCCCGGCGCACATGCTCGGCCTCGGCCAGGGCCGCGGGCTCGCCACCGCTCAGACCGATGGAGTAGTGGTCCGGACCGTCCATGACCGCATAGAACGGCTCACACAGCCGCTCGTCGCGGTTGATCCAGCACGGAACCGGCCCGTCGGGCGGCTCGCGCAGTGCGAACGAGAAGCGGACCGAGCGCATCCGCTCGGGCTCGGCAAGGTCCAGCAGGCGGTAGGTCTCCGGGCCCGCGCACACCAGCACCCGGTCGGCCGCGAGCGTCTCGCCGCCCGCCAGCGTGACCGCGCCCGCGCTGGTGCGCACGACCTCGCCGAGCACCAGGTCGACGCGGTCCTGCAGGAACCGGACGGTGTCCTCGGCGCGGATGGCCGCGCCGGTGGGCTCAAAGGCATAGCCCTGGAGCGCGACTGCCAGCGGATGGCGGTCGCCGTCGCCGCGCTGCACCCCGCCGTGGCGCGCCAGGTGCGCCTCGCGGTCGGCCATGTCACCGGTGAGCAGCAGCCCCACGCGGTCAAGCAACGGCCGTCGGGCCTGCGCCTCCCACTCCGCCCAGAGGTCCAGCGAGGCGGCCGCCGCGTCGGTGAGCTCGCCATCGGCGTGGGCGAGGCGGAAGATGCGCGTGAGTCCGCGGGATTGGAGGCTGCCGGGGACGTCGGCGCTGACCACGGTCACGCGATGGCCGGCGCGCGTGAGCTCGTGGGCGGCGGCCAGGCCCACGACTCCCGCGCCGACGACGATGACCTCGCTCATCTCGTCGGTGACCCTACGTGATCGCCGCGCCGGCGGGCCGACCCCCACGGTCATTTATTCTCGTCCCAGTGGGTTCCGGGGCTCTGAGCATGACCGCATCCGTCCCGGCGCTCGGCCGTGAATCCGAGCTGACGACGCTCACCGGCGTGGTGGACCTGGCCCGGCACGGCAACGGCGGGGCCCTGGTGGTGCGCGGCGAGCCGGGCGTCGGCAAGTCGCTGCTGCTGGCCACGGTGACCAGCGGCGCCGACGACCTCACGGTGCTCTCGGCCACGGGGGTGCAGTCGGAGTCCGACCTCGCCTTCAGCGCCCTCTCCGCGCTCCTGCGCCCGCTCCTTGACGGCATCGCCCGGCTCCCCGCCGTGCAGGCGGACTCGCTGCGCGCCGCCGTTGGCCTCGCGGCCGCCTCGCAGGTGGAGCAGCTGCCGTGCCACGCCGCCGTGGTCGGTCTGCTGGCCGCCGCGGCGGCCGAGCGGCCGGTGCTCGTCGTCGCCGACGACCTGCAGTGGTTCGACGCCGCCTCCCGCGACGCCGTGCTGTTCGCCGCCCGGCGCTTGGGCTCAGACGCCGTGGCCTTCGTGATGGCCGTCCGCGACGGCGAGAGCGAGGAGCCGCTGCGCACCGGGCTGCCCGAGCTGCACCTGTCCGGGCTGGCCGAGGAGCCGGCCGTTGCGCTGGTGGCCCGCGCCGCCGGCGAGGTCTCCCCCGCGGTGGCGCGCCGGCTGTGGGCGCAGACCGCCGGCAATCCGCTGGCGCTGGTCGAGATCCCGCGCAACCTGACGGCCGAGCAGCGAGCCGGGCGCGTCGCCCTCGACGAGCCGTTGCCGGTGGGCCGGCGCCTGGAGGACTCCTTCGCGGCGCGGGCCGCGGCCTTGCCCGAGGCCGCCCGCCAGGCGCTGCTTGTCGCGGCCACCAGCTACACCGGAGCCACCGACACTCTGTTCGCCGCGCTGGGCGAGCTGGGGCTGCCGGCCACCGCGCTGGACGCCGCCGAGGAGGAGGACCTCGTCTCGATCGCGCACGGCTCGCTCGCCTGGCGCCACCCGCTCGTGCGCTCGGCCATCTACCACGCCGCGAGCGCCCCCGCCCGCCGTGCCGCACACGCCGCCCTGGCCCGGGCCGGCGGCGAGGCCCGCCTGCCCGACCATCGCGCCTGGCATCTCGCCGCGGCGGCGCCCGCGCCCGACGAGGCGGTCGCCGCCGAGCTCGATCGGGTGGCCGTCGAGGCCGTCCGGCGCGGGGCGCCGAGCACGGCGCTGCGCGCCTTCGCGCAGGCGGCGAGGCTCAGCCCCGGGGAGGCCGATCGCGCCCGGCGAGAGGTCGACGCCGCGGAGTTGGCGCTGGCGGTCGGTCGCCTCGACGAGGCGCTGGAGCTGCTGGACGGTGCCCGGGGCCGCAGCGATGACCCCCGCCTACGCGCGCACGGCGAGCGCATCCGCTCACGCGTGGAGATGCTGCGCGGCAGCCCCCACGCGGCCCACGACCGGCTGGTGGCCATCGCCGAGGCCATCGCCGACATCGACCGTCCCCTGGCCGCCGCCGCGATGACCGAGGCGGTGCTGGCCCGGACCGTCACCGGCCCCCTGCCGGCCTACCGCGAGACCGCGGAGCGGGCCTTCGCCCTGGCGCAGGGCCTGGGCGGCGAGGTGGAGGCGATGGCCGGCGTCGCGCTGGGCTGCGGGTTGTTGCTCTCGGCGGAGACGGAGGCCGGCCTGGAGCTGTTCGCGCGGTACGGCGCAATCGTCGAGAAGCCCGAGGTGTGGCATTCGGCTCCGGAGCTGCCAGGCATGTACGCCTGCCTGCACGCCTCGATTGAGCGCTTTGACACCGCTGACCGCCTGTTCACCGCCATGACGACCAGCGCGCGCGAACAGGGAGCGCTCCGCGCGCTGCCCTACCCGATGAGCGGACGCGCGCTGGTGGACCTCGAGCTCGGCCGGTGGCCGGCGGCGCTGGCCGGTGCCGAGGAGGCCGTGGAGCTCTCACGCGAGATGGCCGGCCCGGCCATGCTGGCCTCTAGCCTGGCGGCGCTGGCACAGGTCGAGGCGGCGATGGGACGGCCGCAGGCCACCAGGGACCACGCCGAGGAGAGCCTGGCCATCTGCAAGCAGCTGAACGCCTGGGCGGTGGAGCCCGAGCCGGTGCTGGCGCTGGCCTCGCTGGCCCTCAGCCTCGGCGAGCACGAGGAGGCGGCCGGCGTCTGGGCCCGCACGACGGTCGACATCCGCGAGTGGGTGCTGGAGCCCGGCTGGGAGCACCTCGACGACGTGATGATCGAGGCCAGCGTCCGCGTCGGGCGCACTGCGCAGGCCGAGCGCGAGCTCGCCGAACTGGAGGCCAAGGCGCAGCACACCGGCCGCACCTGGGCCCTCGCCGTCGCCGCCCGCTGCCGCGGCCTGCTGGCCGGCACCGCGGAGCTCGACGAGCACTTCCAGCGCGCGCTGGAATGGCATGACCGGGCGCCGCTCCCGTTCACCCGCGCACGCACCCAGCTCTGCTACGGCGAGCGGCTGCGCCGGGCCCGGCGGCGTGTCGACGCCCGCGAGCAGCTCACCCGCGCCTCGGCCACCTTCCACGCCCTCGGCGCGACGATCTGGGCCGAGCGGGCCGAGCGCGAGCTGGCCGCCGCCGGCTACAGCCGTCAGTCTCCGGCCGAGCAGTCACCCTGGGCCGAGCTGACGGCGGCCGAGACCCGCGTGGCGCGAGTGATCCTGGAGGGCGCCACCTACGACGAGGCGGCCTCCGCGCTCTTTGTCAGCCCGCGGACGATCGAGACCCACCTACGCCAGATCTACCGCAAGGTCGGCGTGCGCTCGCGCAGCGAGATGACCCGCCGGCTGGCCATGCGCGACGCCGCCTGAGAGCGGCTTCGCCAAACATCAGGGTTTTCCCTGATGCGCCCTCGACCGCGACGCGGGACTATGCCCGTGGTTCGACGGGGGCGACGGAATACGTCGAACGGGGCGCTTGAACCGAAATGAATCGGGGGCGACAGGCGGGACCGGGCGCGGAGGGGTAGTTGACCTCCGCGCCCCCGGGCCCACGCCTCCGCGCCGCCGGGCCCACGCCTCCGCGCCGCCAGGCCCACGCCGCCGCGCCGCCAGGCCCACGCCGCCACGCCGCGTATCGTGCCCGGGGATGGACGATGAGCCCGAGGCCGGCGCTTCGCCGTTTCCCCGCCCCCTGACCGACCGCGAGGCGGAGACCCTCCAGTTCATGCTGTCGGCCGACCTGCCCGACGGCGAGATCCTCCGCGAGGAGGCGGCCCGGGCGGTGGTCGTCGAACAGTGCACGTGCGGCTGCGCCACCATCGACTTTGGTCTGGACGGCGACGCACCCGCCGCCCCTGAGCTCCAGGGCGCACCGCTGATCCAGACGCGCGCGCGTGACATGGACGCGCACCCCGTGTCGCTCATGCTCTTCGTGCGCGACGGCCGCGTCGCCAGCCTGGAGATCGTCTTCTACGACGAGGCACAGATGACCAGCGAGTTCCCCGAGCCCGGCTTCTGGGAGCCGCCGACGATCACCGTCTAGACGACGTGCAACCTTGTGGTTGCGCTAGCATCGCGGCATGACAGACAACCTGCTTGTTCTCGGCGGCTCGGGATTCGTCGGCCCCGCGGTGGCAGAGGCGGGCCTCGCGCGCGGCTTTGACGTCACCACGTTTCACCGGACCGCCGCCGGCTGGACGCACCCCCAGGTGCGGGCCCTCCACGGTGACCGGCTCGATCCCGCAAGCCTCGCGCCACTGCGTGAGCGCACCTGGGACCTCGTCGTCGACACCTGGTCGGCGGCCCCGCGTGCCGTGCGCGACAGCGCCCGCGCGCTGCGTGACCGCACCGGCCGCTACGTGTACATCTCCAGCGAGTCGGTGTACCGGGCTCCGCCGCCGCGCGGCGCCGACGAGTCCGCACCGACCGTAGAGGCCGACCCCGACGCCGAGGCCACCGACTACCCGGCCGACAAGCGCGGCGGCGAGATCGCCGCACAGGAGGCCTTCGGGGATCGTGCGCTGCTGGCGCGCGCCGGGACCATCCTGGGCCCGTACGAGAACGTCGGCCGGCTCACCTGGTGGCTGAGCCGGATGGCGCGCGGGGGCGAGGTTCTCTGCCCCGGCCCGCCCGAGCTGCCCATTCAGTTCATCGACGCCCGCGATCTGGCCGGCTTCGCACTCGACGCCGCCACCGCCGGGCACTCGGGCCCGTTCAATCTCGTCTGCCGCCGAGACCACGCCACCATGGGCGCCCTGCTCGAGGCCTGCCACGCGAC
>DASXCN010000471.1:0-5476 GCA_036491155.1 Solirubrobacteraceae bacterium
GGCGTCCGCCGACCCGGAGATCTTGCCCAGCACCCAGCCGCCGTTGCGTCCTGAGGCCCCGAAGCCGACCTGGCGCGCCTCCATCACCACGACGACGAGGCCTGGCTCGGCCCGCTTGAGCTCGTATGCCGTCCACAGGCCAGTGAAGCCGCCGCCGATGATGCATACGTCGGCGTCCCGATCGCTCGTCAGCGCGGGCCGCGAAGGACGCGACCCGAGCTGGTCGAGCCAGAACGACGGGGTAGTGGACATCGGGCCCGGCGCGCCGGCCTACAGCATCGTGTCCGGCGGGGCGAACTCCGACTCCGGGGTGACCACCTCGATCGGATCGCCGAACTTCACCCGCTTCTCGTTGCGGAAGAACGCCGGAGCGGTCATCTTGCGGTAGATCACGACCAGGATCCCGCTTCCGAGCCCCAGGATGCCGATCCACACCGGAACGCCGAGGCCAAGGAGGGCGCCGCTGCTGTCGTTGGCGGGGTCGGCGTAGGTGACGACCGCCTTGACCAGGATGACCATCAGGATCAACCCACCGACCGTCGGGAAGAAGCCGAGCATGAAGAAGTTGCGCACCGACTTGCGCAGCTCGTAACGGTAGAACCAGGTGCAGCAGAAGCCGGTGAACCCGTAGTAGATGCACACCAGGATCCCGAGGCCTGCCACGCAGTCAGCCAGCACGTTGGTCGAGAGCTTTTCGATGGCGACGAACCAGATGAGCGACAGGACGCCCGCCCAGATCGTGGCCGTGCCGGGGGAGAAATTGCGCTCGTGGATCTGGGCGAAACGGCTCGGGATGGCGCCCCTGCGGGCCATGGAGAGCGCCTGGCGGGCGGCCGGGATGATGGTCGTCTGCGTCGCCGCTGTCGCCGAGGTCAGCACCGCGATGGTCAGCAGGAAGTGCAGCGAGCCCAGCACGCCCGTGGCCAGGCCCCCCGCGAAGATGTCGTCGGCGTTGTTGGTCAGGTACGCGGTGCCGGCGAACGCCTGGGAAGCGACCGACACGAGCAGATAGATCCCAATGAGGACCATCGTCGACGTCACCGCGCTGCGCCCCGGGCCGTCGCTCGCGTTCTCACTCTCCTCGTTGACCGACACCCCCGTGTCCCAGCCCCAGTAGAGGAACACGCCGAGCAACATGCCGGAGAGGAGCGCACTGGTGCTGACCGAGAACGGATTGAACCAGTTCAGCGCCACGTGCATCGAGTGCGTGGGCGAGTCGACGTAGGTCTTGATCAGGGCCACGACGGCGAAGATGATCAAGGTGGTCATCTCGAAGCCGAGCAGGATCTGCTGGGTCCGGGCCGAGAGCTCGATGCCCCTCCAGCAGATCCAGGTGAGGATGATGATGAAGATGCCGCCCAAAAGGATGACGTCCAACGTGTTGGCCGACGCGTTGTCCAAGCCGAACAGCTGGAACCCGTAACTGCCGGCGATCTGCGCCTGGTTGGCGTTGACGACGATGTCGGAGACGATGACGATCCAGCCGACGAGGAGACCGAGCTCGGGGCTGATCGCCCGGCTGATCCACGAGAACGACGTCCCACAATCCGGATCCACCTCGTTCATGTACTGGTACGCCCAGGCGACGAACAGCATCGGGATGAACGACACGATGACGACCGCGGGGTTGTGGACCCCGATTCCGGCGACGCCGACCATGAACCCGACGGTCGCGGCCAGGCTGTATCCCGGGGCGGTCGACGCCACCCCGATCACGACGTTGCTGATGTAGCTGATCGCGCCCTTCTTGAGCTCTTGACGCGGCGCCTTCTGGTCGGCGGCGGGGGGCGCGGGGATCGACGTGGCTTCCATCCACTTTCCTTCCTGGAGATCTCTGACGGCTACGGCATTGGGTGGTGGCCGTGGCGCACAGTACCGCCATCAGCGGCTCCTGACTAATGCTGATCGTCCAACTGGCCCCGTCTGCTTGCTCCAACCTGGCCTACGTCGAGATCAGATCTCGGTGGCGGCGCGACGGCTGCGCGTGGACGCCCCGACCGACGCGGCGACGACGAGCGCGATCCCCACCAGCGCCCGGCCGCTGAGCTGCTGGCCCAGGACCAGGAAGCCCGTCAGGGCCGCCATCGCCGGCTCGAGGCTCATCAGGACCCCGAAGAGCGAGGCCGGGATACGACGCAGCGCCTCCATCTCAAAGGAGAACGGAATCGCCGAGGAGAGCAGCCCGACCGCCGCCCCCAGGACGAGGGATCGCGGCTCCACCAGATTCGAGCCGGCGGCAGCGATGCCGATGGGGAGCGTCACCACGGCGGCCACGCACAGCGCGACGGTCAGGCCGGCACCACGCTCAAAGGCCTGCCCCACCCGGGCGCTGAGCAGGATGTAGCAGCCCCAGAGGCCGCCCGCCAGCAACGCGAAGAAGGCACCCAGCCCGCTGATCGGCTCGGCCCCACCGCGGGTGAGCGCCACGATCCCGGCGACGGCCAGCGCGACCCAGACCAGATCCACGGGCCGGCGCGATCCTCCGACCGCGACCGTGAGGGGACCGACGAACTCCAGGGCCACCGCGATGCCCAGCGGGATGCGGTGCGCCGCGTTGTAGAAGCTCAAGGTCATCCCGGCGAGCACCAGCCCGAACACCACAGCCACCGGCAGGCCCCGCAGGGCGCGGCCCCGCAGCCGTGGCGGCGAGGTCACCAACAGGACGGCGGCGGCGGTGACCATGCGCAGCACCAGCGCGCCGCTGGGCCCGACGTACCGGAACAGGTGCACGGCGAGCGCGCCTCCGAGCTGCACCGACAGGATGCCTCCGAGCACCAGCCCGCCTGACGGAGCGCGCGCCAGCCAGCCCGTTTCCGGGGCCCGTCTCGTCAGATCGGCCATGGTGCCCGATCGTAATGCGCACCGTCAGCGGAGCCGGGCCGTGCTGGCGCGCACCACCAGCTCGGTGTCGAGCACCTGCACCGCATCCACCTTCCGACCCTCCATGAGCGCCACCAACGCCCGCGCGGCCGTTTCCCCTTTGCCGCGGTCCGGCTGGCGCACCGTCGTCAGCCCCAGCCCGGCCGCGGTGGGGGCGTCGTCGAATCCCACCACCGACACATCGCCCGGGACGTCGAGTCCCCGCCGCGTGAGCTCCTGCATCGCGCCCTCGGCCAGGCGGTCTGACACGCACAGGATCGCCGTCGGCGCAGGGCCCAGGTCAAGCAGCGCCGCGGTCGCCGTCGCGCCCTCCGCCGCCGAACTGGTGACCCCGGCGATCACCGGCACGGCTCCCCAGTCCAGCCCGGCCGCGGTCACCGCGCCGCGGTAGCCGTCCAGGCGCCGGCGGGTCACCGCATAGGTGGCGGCGGCCTGGTCGGCCTGCACCATCCGCCCCCGCCGCTGCCCGCGGTGCAGGGCAAAGCTGATCACCGCGATGCGCTGGTGGCCGAGGCCCAGCAGGTGCTCCGCGGCGCCCCGCGCGCCCGCCGCGTCGTCGACGCCCACCCAGCACGGCACGGGACCGCCGCGGCCGGCTAACGACGCCGGCTCGGGCTCGTCCACCACCACGGTGGGCAGCCGCCGGGCGATGGCGGCGTCGACGAGGGGGTCGTCGTCGGCCATCGAGAAGATGAGCAGCCCGTCGATGACCGCCGCGCTGATCGCGGCCGCCCGGCGCTCAGCCCCGTCCTCGGGCTCGGCCGGACCATGGTCGTCCGCGCGCCCCTGCACCGAGCCCGGCACGAGCAGGAGCCCGGCTCCCTCCCCCTCGGCCACGGAGCTGATCCCGGCCAGGAGGGCGACGCTCACCGGGTCCTCGAACGCGTAGGAGAGCGGGTTGGCGTAGGCGAACCCGATCGCGCCCACCCGCCCGCGGCGCAGCCCGGCGGCCAGCGGATTGGGCCCGGGATACCCAAGCTCGGCGGCGACGGCGAGAACGCGCTCGCGGGTGGCGGCGGAAAGCTGATCGGGCCGGTTGAAGGCGTTGGAGACCGTCTTGGCCGAGCAGCCCAGCCGGTCGGCGATCGACTGGAGGGTGATTTGGGCGCACATCGGCGGGTATCTGTCCTCCAAGGTACTTCATCGATGAAGAGACTCCTGCCATCCAGTGTCATCGCCGTCCTCTGCCTCGTGCAGTTCGTCGACGTGCTCGGCGTCACCGAGGTTCTCACCGCCGCGCCGCGGATGCTGCGCTCCCTCGGGGCCGGTGCCGGCGCGGCCTCTGCGGTGCTGACCTCGTATGCGATGTGCTTCGGGGGCCTGCTCATGGTGGGCGCCCGGCTCGGCGACCGCTTCGGACACCGCCGGGTGCTGCTGGGCGGGATCGCCCTATTCGCCGCCGGCTCGCTGTGCGCGGCCGTCGCCGGCTCGGCGGCGGTCCTCATCGCGGGCCGCTGCCTGCAGGGAGCGGCCGCCGCCATCTCGGTCCCGGCGTCGCTGCGGCTCCTCATCGCGGCCACGCCGGACGCCGCCGGACGCCGAGCGGCGATGTCGGCATGGAGCGCCGCGGGCGCGACGGCCGGCGCCGGCGGGTTCGCGGTGGGCGGAGCGCTCACCCAGCTCGCCGGCTGGCGGGTGATGTTCTGGGTCAACCTGCCGCTGGCCGCGCTCATCGCCGCCGGGGTCGTGCGCGCCGTCGCCCCACCCCACTCGCCAGCCATCCCGGCCGGCCCGACGGCCACACCGCCCCGCGATGCGCCGGCCCTCGGGCTCGACCTCCCCGGCGGTCTGCTCTTCAGCGCCGGCGTCGCCGGGCTCGTCCTCGGCGCCTCGCTGCTGCAGCCACCGTCCCGCGCCGCCCTCGGCCTCGCGGTGGTGGGCGCAGGGGCCGTGCTGCTGGGTGCGACGGCCTGGGTCGAGCGTCGCGCACGCGACCCGCTCATCCCTGGGCAGGCCCTGCATCTCCCGGCGTTGCGCACGGGCGCCGGCGCGGCCTTCCTCAACACGGCCACGACAAGCTCGGTGGCGGCCGTCGCGACCCTCGATCTCCAGCGCGCCCAGCATCTGTCGGCCGCAGGCGCCGGGTTGCGCCTGTTGCCGCTCAGCGTTGGTGCCATCGTGGGCTCGAGCCTGGCCGCGGCGGTGCTGCGGCGCGTGCCCGGCCCCCGCGCGATCGCGCTGGGGCTCTCGCTGATCGGGGCCGCCGACGCCGGGCTGATCGGACTGCACCGTGCGGGATGGCTGATGTCGGTGCCAATCGCCGCCGCCGGCGCAGGACTCGGCGTGTCCTCGGTCGCGGCCAACGCGTCGGGGACCGACGTGGGCGCGTCGGTGCAGGCCGCGGCTGCCGGTGCGCTCAACACCGCGGCACAGCTGGGTACCGCGCTCGGCGTTGCCGCGGTGCTCCTGCTCAGCGCCGCGACTGACCATGCCGCCCTCCCGCTCCGCGGCCCCACGCTCGGGTGGGCCGGCGCGGCCCTCATCGCCCTCGCCGGCGCGGCGGTGATCGGGCGGGGACGAAGCCGGCCCGCCGTCAGCGATCAGTCCTCTACCGCTCTCCTCCCAACGCGAGGTCGTCCCGCCCGCGCGTCACGCA
>DASXCN010000472.1:0-2083 GCA_036491155.1 Solirubrobacteraceae bacterium
CGCCACCGAGGAGGGGCGCACGGTGCGGATCGTCGGCGCCGGCACCAAGCTCGGCTGGGGCAGCAGCGAGCCCACGGCCGACATCGAGCTGCACACCACCGCCTTGGATGAGGTCGTGGCCCACGACGCGGGCGACCTCACTGCCACCCTGCAGGCCGGGGTCCCCCTGGAGCTGGCCCAGCGCACGTTCGCCGCCGCCGGCCAGATGCTGGCGCTCGACCCGCCGCTGGGCGCCGACCGTGGCCCTACGATCGGCGGCGTGATCGCCACCGGCGACGCCGGACCGCTGCGCCACCGCTACGGCGCTCCGCGCGACCTGGTCATCGGCGCGACCGTCGCACTCAGCGACGGCACCATCGCGCAAACCGGCGGGAAGGTCATCAAGAACGTCGCCGGCTACGACCTGGCCAAGCTGTTCAGCGGGGCGTTCGGGACACTGGGGCTGATCCTGTCGGTCAACGTGCGGCTGCACCCGCTGCACGAGACAAGCGTCACCGCGCTGGGCGCGGCGTCGGACCCGGGGGTCCTGGGCGCGGCCGCCGTCGCGCTGGCCAGGGCCCCGCTCGAGTTCGACGCGCTCGACGTGGCGTGGAAGGGCGGCCGCGGCGGGCTGCTGGCGCGCTGCGCCGGACGAGAGGCCATGCGGCGTGCCCACCGGGCCGCGCGGCTGATGCGCGACGTGGGTTTGACCGACGTGGACGTCACCGATGAGGACGGACAGCTGTGGGAGCGCCAGCGCGCCGGCCAGCGTTCGGCTGACCAGGCCCTGGTGCGGGTGGCGGCTCTGCCGACCGAGCTCTCGGATGTGGTGCGGGCGGCCGATGCGTGTGATGGCACCCTCGTCGGCCGGGCGGCACTGGGCGCAAGCTTCGTCGAGACCGCTCCCGACACCGTCGAGCACTTGCGCGCGATGCTGCCGCGCACCTCCCGCGCGGTGCTGCTCGATGCCCCGGCGGCGCTGCGGAGCGGCGGGGAATCGTGGATGGCCGCCGAGGGCCCCGAGCTCGAGCTCATGCGCCGCGTCAAGGTCCGGTTTGATCCGGCGCGCACGTGCAACCCCGGCCTGTTCGTGGGAGGGATCTGATTGACGGCCTTTGACCTGCATCGCCCACCCGACCAGGAGATCGTGGACGACTGCGTCCACTGCGGGTTCTGCCTGGAGACCTGCCCCACCTACGTCTTGTGGGGGGCCGAGGCCGATTCGCCGCGCGGTCGCATCGTGCTGATCAACGATGGGCTGAACGCCGAGGGGCCGATGTCGGACGAGATGGTCACGCACTTCGACCGGTGCCTGGGCTGCATGGCCTGCGTGACCTCCTGCCCCTCGGGCGTGCGCTATGACCGTCTCATCGAGCGGGTGCGCCCGCAGGTCGAGCGGCGCCACCGCCGGTCGCCCGCTGAACGCGCCCTGCGCAAACTGCTCTTTGAGACCCTCCCCCACCCCAAGCGCCTGCGCGTCCTCGCGCCCCTGCTGTCCGCCGGGCGGCGTCTCGGTGCCGAGCGGGCGATGCCCGAGCGTCTGGCGGCGGTGGCCAAGGTCGCCCCTCAGGCGCCGGTGGGCCGCGCCGCCAAGGCCCGCGTCCCGGAGGTGACCCCCGCGATGGGGACGGCGCGCGGCCGCGTGGGGCTGCTGCTGGGCTGCGTCCAGCGCGTCTTCTACCCGGGGGTGCACCGCGCCACCGTCCACGCGCTCAGCGCCGAGGGGTTCGAGGTCGTCGCCCCCGAGCTCCCGGACTGCTGCGGGGCCCTGGAGTTCCACAGCGGCGAGGAGTCCGCGGCGGCCCGCCGTGCCCAGCAGACGATGGCCGCCTTCAGCGCCGCCCAGGTCGACCACGTGGTCGTCAACGCCGCGGGCTGCGGCTCGGCGATGAAGGAGTACGGGGATCTGCTCGGAACCGCGGAGGCCCGCGCCTTCTCCGAGAGGGTGCGTGACGTCACCGAGCTGCTGGCGTCGGTCCAGGCGCGCGCGCCGCGCGGCCCGGTCCCGCTGCGCGTGGCCTACCACGACGCCTGCCACCTCGCTCACGCTCAGGGCGTTCGCAGCCCCCCGCGCGAGCTGCTGCGCGCCATCCCCGACCTGGAG
>DASXCN010000473.1:0-2066 GCA_036491155.1 Solirubrobacteraceae bacterium
CCCACGGACCTGGCGCGAGCGCGCATCGTGCGCATCCCGAGCCCGGTGCCGGCGGTGTCCGTGCCGGCGCGGCCGAAGCCGCATCCGTCGTCGGACACGCGGAGTAGCAGGTCGTCCCGGCGAGAGCCGAGGCGCACCGTGACGTTGCGCGCGCCGCCGTGGCGCACCGCGTTGGCGATCGCTTCACGTGCGATGCGCACGAGCTCCGTGCGCTCGTGCTCGGTGCGCTCAGAGTGGGCGCCGTCGTCCACCGTCACCGACACATTGACCCCATGGCGGGACGAGATCTCCGACGCCACCTCGCGCAGCGCCGCCTCCGTGCTGGAGGCCCGCGACGCCTCGAGGTCGACGATCTGCCCCCGGGACGCGGCCAGGGCGCGCGTCGCGGCGATGGCGAGCGGATGGTCGGCGCCGAATTCGCGGGCCAGCCGCTCGGAGTGCGCCGCGATAAAGGCGAGATCCTGGGCAAGGCCGTCGTGAAGGTCGCGGGCGATGCGCAGGCGCTCGGCGCTCACGGCATCGCGGGCCACCTGATCCTGGGAACGCCGGTACATGCCGACGGCGGCGGCCAGCAGCAGCCCGTAGGCCACGACGCGCAGCGCGTCGGAGGGGGTGACCCAGTCCGGCGGCGCGACGCCGAGGCCGAGCATGCCCAGCTGCGCGCCCGCCAAACACATCGCGACGATCGTGAGCAGCCCGGCGGCGCGGTCTCCATCACGGTGGCGGATCGCGAACCCGGCGGCGGAGACCAGCAGCACGACGCAGCAGGTCAGCGAGACCGACGTGGCCAGGGGGCCGTAGGCTCCTGACGGGCCTCGCTCGCGCACGGGCCCGGCGATGAGGTCGACCAGCTCCCCCAACGCGACGAAGTAGAACGCCGCGGGCACGGCGATCGCCGCCAGGCGGCGTCCCGCCTGGACCTCGCGGGCTCCAGGGGCGAACGCCACTGCCAGGAAGGTGCCGGCGATGAGGATCGTCAGGGCCATCCGGGCCCCCGCGCCGTAGATGCCCGTCTGGTAGTGGTAGGCGGGCAGGGCGTTGAAGATGAAGTCGGTCAGCGCGGTCGTGGCGAGGCCCGCCAGCAGGAGCAGGTCGCGCAGCATCCTCGTCCGCCGGAAATGGGCGAGGAGAAGGGCGGCGCTGACCAGCGCCGACAGGGTGATGCCCGTCTCGATCGCGGAGCGCAGAGCCGCGTCCGCCGTATGAAGCTGCCAAATCTGTCCGGCTCCGTATCCGACGAAGACGACCATCGCGACCGCGCCCACGGCGGCGACGACCCATCGGGCCAGCATTGGCCGTTGGACGCTATATGAGCGCGCCCCCGCGCTCATGCGCCCGACCGCAATTCGAGTCACTCAGTGAACCCCCGGAGATACTCAAAGGAATATTCGGTTTTATCCAGAAGATGGTTCGTTTCCCCGTTCGAACCAACCTCCACAAACTTTACCAACATCACGGGCAACTTGGAAGAAATGCGGTAGAACGCACACGATCGTCACGAGATGATCACCCTGAGCGCTCGGCGGTCAACGCCGGGGGCTCGGCAGGGGAGATGTATGGCGGGCCGGCGGCGAGCGCTCAGCGCAATCGTCGCCGCTGGCCCCGCCGACGGTCCAGGGGGCGGACGCGGCCACCTTCGTGCTCACCAGGGGAGCCGGGAGCCCGGGGCGGCGCAGGATCGTGCCCGTCTTGGCCGTCGCTGCCCGCAGGACGCGGGTCCCCCTCCGCCGCGCCGGGGTCGCGGGGCAGGTCCGTCCGCGACGCGCGCTCGCGGTCCTCGGTCAGCCCGACCTCATAGAAGATGAGGCTGACCACGCCCACCAGCCCGATGCCCACCAGAACGGTCGCCGCCGTCCCGCCGGCGGTCCCGGGGATGGTCGCCCCGCAGACGACACCCACGAGCGCCACCGCGATCGAGGCGCCGTAGCGAACGGTGCGCGTCCTGCGGGTCACCGCTCACTCCACCTCGTAGGGGTCGTAGGTGCCGAAGGACCACAGGTTGCCCTCGGGGTCGCGCACCGAGTACTCGCGCGAGCCGTAGTCCATGTCCTGTAGCTCGCGCACGA